>JASFKE010000434.1:0-4439 GCA_050118795.1 Desulfobacteraceae bacterium
GATCGCCTTTGGCGTGCTGCCTTGGGCATATAAGGCATTTCCCAAAGCGATAGAGGCATCGGCGCTATGGGGCCATTGACGCAGAGCACTGTCAAAGGCATTGATGGCGGCTTGGGTGTGACCGGCGATCTGGAGCCCGAAAGCGGCGTTCAGATACCTGTTTTCTTGGGCGCATTGGGGCATCTGGCCCGCAGGCAGAACCAGCAACCCCCAATCATCGGCACGTTTCCAGGTATGGGCAAAGGTTTTCAAACCGACCCGGCGCCAGGCTCGGGTTCCGGTATGGAGGACAACCACGTGTTGGTCCAAATCATAGCCGACCACCACGGCGTAATGCCAGCGGGGGAACCATTTCAGCCCCAGATTTTGCAGAACAATCACCGGGCGTCCGGCGGCGACTTCCCGTAACAAACACGCCAGCCCCTTAAAGGGATATGCCAATTTCCCATGACGGCGTGCGGCGGCAATCAATCCCGATTGAAGAGAGCCTTTTCGCCCGGGCGTATAAACCGCGGAGACAAGCTGTTCAGGATTGACCGCCACACCGGCCCACTGCAGTGTCATGGCAAGGGAAGCGGGGCCGCACTGGTATTGGCTTTGGGCGTAAAAGGGGACGGATGCGATATAGGCGCTTGGGGGCGTGGTCAAGGGCACTTGTATAGGGACACCGGTGCCTATGGCTGAGCAGCCGGCCATGGCAAGTCCCATTAAAACGATGAGCAATCCACCCCTGCAGGGAGATGAACGGCACCACCGCCCCCTGGTGAACCAGATAGATAACAACCGAAGGCTATCGCTTTTTGATAAATGTAAAAATGTCCGTTACCCCGATAATATCGGTTATGATGAGCGTCACAAACGCAATAAACGACACCGCCGCGATGAAACCGATGGCATTGCCGCCGGCCGGCATCTGGTCGATTTTACCGGCCAGCAATTCGATTTCGTCGGCGGTCATGGCATTGACGCGGGCCTCGGCTTCCGCCTTGTCGACACCCAGGGCGTGAAGATACTGCACCACATCCTGGCGCCCTAAAAATTGCACCACCTTTTGGCGTGCGGCCTCATGTTGTTGGGTTGTGAGAATATCCGCTGTGCCCACAAGCGCTGCTTGAACCGGTGCGACCACAATACTCAGACAGCAAAATGTCACAGCTACCACGCATGCGACCCATTTTTGAAAATATCGATGATCTCTCATGTTTCTCTCCTTGATTTTTATTGGACACCTGGGAGGCAATGTTTTCTTTTCAAATTACCCGGCCGGTGTCAACCTTAACCCTGTGGTTGCACAATAAAAAAAGATGGCAAAATTTGTAATGCATTAATCATACTAATGTGGTATGATAAGTCCTGTTTATAAACACAAAAAAATCATCATTATGCAGGGAAAAATTCGCCGACTTGGCATTGCCAACTGGCATGATCCACCATTTTTTGGAGTACCACTGTCTGAGTACAGCCGGATCTGCCTTGTTGCACCGTCGGCGATTATTTTAGCCCTGCAGCCATAGAGAGCTCGGCAATCACTTCCACGTCACATAGGTATTAACCCTAAACAAAGGAGAGAGGTAGAATGCGCAACATATTAATTCTCGGGGCCGGGGCCGGCGGTACCATCGTAGCCAATATGCTTCGTAAGGAGTTAAGCGAGTCGCAGTGGCGGATCACCATCATAGACCGGGACGAAAGGCATCATTACCAACCTGGGTATCTCTTCATTCCCTTCGGTGTTTACAGTGAACAGGACGTATTAAAGCCTAAAAAGGAGTTTATCCCTCCGGGAGTTAAATTTGTCGTGGATGAAATCGTCAAGGTCGATCCAACCCAGCGTCGGGTGGAGACCCGGTTGGGCCAGTACGACTATGACTGGCTGGTGATTGCCACCGGTTGCGACATCTATCCGTCTGAAATTGACGGCATGCAGGACGGTTGGGGGAAAGATATCTTCGATTACTACACCTTGGAGGGCGCGGTGGCCCTGCGGCAAAAACTAAAGTACTTCGAGTCCGGCCGGCTTGTGCTGAACATCGCCGAGTTGCCCTACAAATGCCCCATCGCACCATTGGAATTCGTTTTCATGGCGGATTGGTTTTTCACTGTCAACGGTGTGCGCGACAAAATCGAAATCGAATTCGTCACCCCACTGGACAACGTTTTTACAAAGCCGGTGGCCGCCAAAACATTGGCCGAGGTGACCGCCCAAAAAAACATCAAGGTGACCCCCTACTTTGATCTGGCCCAGGTCAATGCCAAAGACAAAACCATCGAGTCTCACAAGGGAGAGGTCATCGGTTATGATCTATTGGTGGCCATTCCCCCCAATATGGGGGACAAGGCCCTGATCGATTCCGGCATCAGTGACCCGGTGGGATATATGCACACCAACAACGACACCCTCCAGGCCGATGGCCTCGAACGCGTTTACGTCATCGGCGACACCACCAATGTGCCGACTTCCAAGGCGGGATCGGTGGCCCATTACATGGCCTATACCCTGGTGGACAACCTGAAACGGGAGATCGACGGGTACCCTCCCAAATCAAAGTTTGACGGCCACGCCACCTGCTTTCTGGCCTCGGGTTTTGAAAAAGCGATACTGCTCGATTTCAACTACAAAGTAGAGCCGCTGCCGGGCAAATTCCCCTTCCCCGGCATGGGCCCCTTCAGCCTGCTCCAGGAGAGTCTTCAAAATCATTGGGGCAAAATGATGTTCCGTTGGGTTTACTGGAATCTGATGATGAAAGGGCTGGATCTGCCCCTGGAACCCCAGATGAACTTGGCCGGAAAAATCCGGCCGGCGGCTTAAAGGAGGTGTAACCATGACCCAGGATATGGCATTGGCTGATCGCCTCGACCGTCTGGAGGCCCAGATAGCGCCGTTGACCCAATCGGCAAAGGTGGTCAGCGAGTTGCGAGACGAACTGGCTCCCCGCATCAACGAAGCGGTTCAGGCCCTTATTGTGGAACTGGCTGATTTGGAGCCTGATTTTCAGGTGGAAGACCTTGTCTTCCTGTTGAAAAATGCGATGCGCAACGTAAAAAATTTGAACTTTGCCTTGGACCAACTCAAAAACATCATCGATTTCGCCGTCATTGCCGAACCCGTGCTCAAGACCACAATTCCGCAGATTATCCAATATTTTGACGATCTGGAACAAAAAGGCGTCTTCAATATCGTTTCAAACGGGATCGAAATCCTCGGAAAGATCGGCACGACATACACTCCCGAACAAATGTCACAAATCGGCGACGGTCTTGTACGGCTGGTCGGCATTGCGCATAAACTCACACGCCCCGAGACACTCGATCTACTGGAAAAGGCCGCCGATATACCGGCAAATGTGGATGTGGCAGGCGCTAAATCTGTTGGCATGTGGGGTATGCTCAGCGCCCTGTCCAGACCGGAGGTCAAAGAGGGCATGGGGGTTGCCCTTGAACTGACCGGCAGTCTGGCCCGGTTGAAAGGGTCGCGATAGAGGACAAGACCGGGGATTAACTTTGACCGGGTCTCCCTTTTTTGGGGGCGGTGACCACCAGGTTGTCCCTGTGAATCACCTCGTCATAGGGCTTGGATCCGAGTTGTTCTTTGATTTGATGGGTCCTGAGCCCTATGATCGACCGAATTTCCGCGGCCGTGTAATTTACCAGCCCGATCCCCAGAGGACGGGCCTTGGCGTCTTTGAATTCAACGGCGGAGCCGACGCCGAAATCGCCTATCACCTCCACGATTCCGATGGGTAAAAGGCTCTTGCCGTTATAGACCAGCGCTCTGGCCGCGCCGTCATCTAGAATAAGAGTGCCTTTCGGTTTCAAGGTGTAGGCAATCCAGCATTTACGACTGGCCATCTTCTCCTCTTTAGGGGCGAAATAGGTACCGTGCTTCTCGCCGTTGAACAGCTTGAGCAAAATATCGGGTTTGTCTCCCTTGGCGATGATCATGGGCACTCCGGCAGCGGTAACTTTCCTGGCCGCCTTGATTTTACTGAGCATACCGCCCGTGCCCAGGGCACCGGGTATATCGCTGGCAAACTTTTCAATCTCTTTTTTGAAGACAGAGACTTCACAGATCAGGTCCGCATCGGAATGTATGCGCGGGTCTTTGGTGTAGAGCCCGTCGATATCGGTGAGATTGATCAAGAAATCGGCATCCATGAGAAGGGCGATCATGGCCGAGAGGTTGTCGTTATCCCCCAATTTGATCTCTTCCACCATAACCGTATCATTCTCATTAATGATGGGTACGACCTTCCACGCCAGCAGCGCATTCAAGGCGTTGCGGGCGTTGAGATAACGCTTGCGATTATTTAAATCTTCACTGGTCAGCAGGATCTGGGCCACATTCTTGTCACAGCGGCCAAAGGCCTCTTCATAGGCATTGATCAAGCCGCTTTGCCCCAATGCCGCAACGGCCTGCCGCTGGGGAATTTCATCCGGCC
>JASFKE010000435.1:0-4418 GCA_050118795.1 Desulfobacteraceae bacterium
CGGCCAGGCTCTTCCATGCCTTGAATACCGAACCGGTCATCAGAACCGGGAAGGTCGAAGATTTTACAATGCGCCGTACTTTGGGGCCGATATAACCCAGACCGATTTTGGAGGCCAAATCGGTGATACTGCGAGGGCAGCACATATAGTCAAAATTAGACGGAATATCGGGTAGCTGTGATGCAGTGAAGTTCTTTGGAATTAAAAAACTGGGCGTCAGCCCCCCTTGTTGGGCCAATTCAGTGACGTGAGCCACTGCGTTGTCGGGTGATGTCAGATAAGAACCGTCCAGATCGACCTGTACGGCATCATGATCGAAATAGATGAGGAACTGGGTGGACTTGGGCACATAAACCTGCAGGCTGACATCCAAGGTTTTGCAGAAATAAAGGGATTGCAGCAGCGTTTCCCTCCCCAAGGGCGTATTTCTAAAGACATGAAACAGACGCTCTTCCATGATGACTCCTTTCAAATGAAACCGTATCAGACACCGGTCTGAACGATCAGCTCTTTGCGATAGTGATCCAATAAAACCGACTTGCTCAACATGCCGACGAAACGACCGTTTTCCACCACCGGCAAACTGTCAAGCTGCTTATTCTCCATAATATTGAGGACGTCAGACAGCTCATCATCAGGCGTAACCCGGGGAACATCGATCTCCATCAACTGTTCGGCCATAAGGACGGCATGCATCTGCGGGTCAAATAAATAGGGCCGGATGCGATCGATGAAAATCATCCCCAGGTACCGATCGTTGGTATGGTCTTCCACCGGGAAGAGACACCTGTGTGAGTGTTTGATCAATTCGACAAAGTCTTTGATCAGCATATTGCCCGGAACCGTAAGGTAATCGGTTTCGACCAGCTCGCGGACCGACAGATCAGACAGCACACGGGCGTCTGTGCCGGGTCGCATATACTGTCCCTTCTCAATCAGGTCTCGCAGATAAAATGATCCCGGTTCAATATAATGGCAAAATGTGGAGGTCAATGCAGATACAATGATCAGCGGCAAAATCACTTCATAGCTTCCGGTGATCTCCACCACGAGAAATATAGCCGTCAAGGGTGCCTGCAGTATGCCGCTGACCAATCCGGCCATACCGAGCAGGGCGAAACACCCCTCTGAGGCGATGGCCCCGGCAGGCACCACCCATGCCAGCATCCGATAGTATACCAGCCCTATCAAACTGCCGACCATTAAGCTGGGCGCAAAAATGCCGCCCGACCCCCCCCAGCCCAAGGTGAAGGCTGTCGCAGCCATTTTAGCGATGACGGCCACCACCACAATGGTCAAACCGGGGGAAAAGCTGCTCTGGATCATATTTTGGATAGAGACGTATCCCTCGCCCAGCACCAGGGGGAGATAGATACCGATAACGCCCACAGCGATACCGCCAACGGCCGGACGCAACCAGTCAGGCACTTTGGTGCCCGAAGCGACGTGATGCATGGATTTAAGCAAACGGCCCAGTATGACGGATACCGCCGTAGTAAAAACAACAATTCCGAAACTGGCCCCGATGTCCAACAGCCCGATGCTGAACTGCTGATGGGTAAAGGCGATCTGGTTGCCCTGGAGCAGTCGACTGACCTCCGTTCCGGCGACCGATGCAATGGCGATGGGAATGATGTTAAAAGCCCGCCACTCACCCAGAACAACTTCAATGGTGAATACCAAACCGGCAATGGGCGCATTGAAGATGGCCCCGATGGCCCCGGCTGCGCCACACCCTACCAGGGTAATGCGCTGACGCTCTCTTAACGAAAAAAATTTAGCGATGTTGGATCCCAATGCCGCTCCGCTCATCACAACCGGGGCTTCGGGTCCGGCTGAACCGCCACTGCCGATGGTCAGACAACTTGAGATGAGCCGTGAATAACTGGACCTAAAGCGCAATAGGCCGCCGTATCGGGAGACGGCATAAACCACTTCCGGCACACCATGGCCGGCACGCTCCTTGAGTAAGGAGTTCAAAAAAAGGGCCGACAAGGTCGCCCCGGCAGCCGGTATCAAAAACGCCCACCAATGGTGGTGCAATCCATGGACCAGGCCCCCCAGAAAGTGGAGTGCGCGGTTCAGCGCCACTGCCGCAAGGCCGCTGGACATACCCACAACGGCGGCCAGGGCAATGACGGTCAAACGATCGTCGGAGCGAAAAATGGCCCACTTCAGTTTGACGCTCTCAAGCCAGCTGGCAGATTCTCCCCGGGCATTGCTGTTCAATCGCATTGGGTTTCCAGTGCTGTGATTCTTTTAAAAATTTCAGCTTCAGAAGGCCTGGCTAACAGATGATTTCGAAATTCCGGATCCCGCAGGTGATAGGAGAGCCTGGACAACATGGCCAAATGTTGTTTGGTGGAGTGGCTCAGCAGTACCAGCAATACGTTGACCGGTTGTCCATCGATGGCGCCAAAGGCAACTTTACTCTCTAAAAAACAAGTGGTGATCTGGGGCAGGGCTAGGGCAATATCCAAATTGGAACGCGGGTGGGGCAACGCAATGCCATGCCCGATACCGGTGGATGCCAGCAGCTCCCTTTCAAGAAGTTTGTCATAAATCTGACGGGCTTCGGCAGGTTCAACGTTGGGGATTCGTTTAACCGCCGACTGCAGAGCTGTTTCGCGGCTGTCGCCTTCGACATCATAGAACACGCCCCCTCTTTGCATAGCCAGTAGGATACTGTCGAATTCCGGCTCTTGAGGACTTTCGTCCATGGCGTGATGGGATTGGTCTGAGATTTCAAGCCTATGTTCGTTGGCCCATCGTTCGAGCATCTCCGTGCGAATGCTATAGGTCGTGCCGGAGCGCTGCATGGGAATTTTCCCTTGGCGAACCCAGCGATGAACCGTCTCAATGGGGAGTTTTAATCGGGCGGCAACTTCGTTTATGGTCAATGCCATGAAAATCAATACTCCTAATTTTAATCGATATCGGCCCCAAGCATATTACCGACACCCAAACTCGACCGATGCGAAAAATTCAAAATGTTATTTCACAAATTGTCAACCAGCTAATTCAAAACTTTCTTAGTGAATAGATTTAAGCCCCGTTGTCAATAAATTATTTTGACAAAAGCTATCCTTATCGTCTTTTTTTCAATGGGATTCCGATCAGATCCCCCAAAGGGGATCTGTTTCACCCCCTTTGCTCTTTTATCGTTTCAGCCACCTTGACAAACCGGCTCTCATTCCACCCATCCCTGGATGGCGAATTTCAACTACATATTTTTATTCAAGATATCAGAGACTAATAAAAACAACAAAAAAAAATATATCTTTTTTCTAAAGTTGTTACCCCCTAAGCCGATACAATGACCGGAGGAACTTATATGTACATTCACAGCTATCAGATCCATAACGTCCTGAATGTCTATCGCAAACAACTAAGCCATGGGCCTGGTGGGAACAGTTCCCACAGCCCCAGGAAAACGAACGCCAGTGACCGAATCGAGATCTCCTCAGATGGACAACGAAAATCCATCATGGATAAAATCTCGACGGAAATTGTAGAACGCATCGCCCAGACAAGCCCGGAGAATCAAACCGACAAACTTGCGACGGATCAATTAACGAGCAAATCGCAACACCAAGCCGATGTGCCGTCACAGACCCTATCGGATTTTAAATATACAGTCATTGATGAACAAAATCGTAAGGTTACAAACTCGTTAACCATCCGGGGTTCCACTCTGAACGGAGACGGAACGGATTCGAAGGCTGGTAAAAATATTGGCGACAACACTGTTTCAGAAAAGGTGTCAACGACCACCCGCAATGCGGGCGGCTAGGATTTCCAGCCATGGGCCGGAAAGACAAAATCGCCATAGTGCGCAAATGTCTTGGGTTGAAGCCGGGCGCCAGGCACCCGGTTTTAGACAATCCATAAACGAAAAGAGTTACATCTCGTTAGACAAGGCTTAGGGAAAAGCGGCCGTATCACCGGATTACAGAATATAATACGGGCTCGGCAGAAAGGGGGATCACCATGATCAACAACATAAGCGAAGGTGCATTGCGGGTCGCCTCAAAAATTGATCCCAGCAGTGCCATACACGAAAAGGAGGTTAGCCAGCAAAAGGCCAAAGCGGTACGAGAGGCAAGACCGGTTGAAAAATCTGAACAAAGCAATACAGCAGAAGCGCACAATGCCAAAAAGGATGAGGCAACCGGAAAATTCTTGATCAACGACAGACAGGTCGTGTTCGAAAAATATGACAAAAATGGAGATTTGGTTCTAAGAATTCCACCATCTCAGACCCCTGTGGATGAGGTCGCATAGCATATAAGCCCCCCGCTATGCTACCCTTTCTAAAAGAAATGAGCCGGTCCCGAGCCGGTTTATTCTTCTATCGACACGTTTCTTCTAAAGCAATGACAACCGAGTGTTGTCCAGGATCAGCCACCACCGGTGCA
>JASFKE010000436.1:0-4417 GCA_050118795.1 Desulfobacteraceae bacterium
CGTGGCGGATGGCGCCAGCCTGGCCCATGATGCCGCCGCCAATCACCTTTATCTTGATGTCAAACTTATCTTGGTTATTGGTCAGCATCAAAGGCTGTGAGATAATGGTTTTGGCCGTGTATACTCTAAAGTAATCTTCCAGGGTGCGACCATTGATGCTGATGTCGCCTTTGCCTGGTGTTATCCAGGTTCTTGCGATCGCATTTTTGCGTTTGCCTGTTGCGTAGAAGGTGTTTTCCTGAGCCATTGATATCCCCAAAGTTGTCTAATGGTGCTGTTTATAATTCCAAGGTTTCCGGCAATTGCGCTTTGTGCGGATGATCCGCACCGGCATACACCTTGAGTTTTTTAAACAATTGGCGCCCGAGGCGGTTTTTCGGCAGCATGCCTTTAACCGCATGAGAGATCAGATCTTCCGGTTTTTTTTCGAGCAGTTTGCGGGCGTTGATGGTCTTCAGGCCGCCCATGAAACCGCTGTGGTGATAGTAGTTTTTTTGTTCCATTTTGCGTCCGGTGAGTTTAATTTTGGCGGCGTTGACGACGATCACCGAATCACCGGTATCCACATGGGGCGTGTACATGGGATTAAACTTGCCTTTCAAGCGCGCGGCCACCTGTGTGGCCAACCGTCCCAACACGGCACCTTCTGCATCGACAATCCACCATTTATCGGGATTGTCACTCTGTTTCGCACTAACCGTATATTTTTTCAAAGCTTTTCTCTCCTGTTCATGTTACAGAATCGGGAATTTCTAATGGATAATTGATCCCAAGTCAAGGAAAAAATACAGGAATTGACCCCGAACCGTCGCTTCTCAGGGTTGTTTCACCGCCCCGGCGTCACCCAAAGCGCCCCCATGTCATAATTCCCACTATCTTTTTGACAATCACCGACATTCATGATTTGTGAGCGTGAGCGCCCAATGATCACGATTTTTGTGGAGGCAATAATCGCCTATGACAGCGTCCCGGGACCATCTTGAGGTCGAGGTTAAATTCCATATTAACCAACCCGAAACAGCAGTCCAAAATCTTACCAGGATCGGCGCCGTTGCGCAACCCAGGGTGTTCGAAACCAATTTGCGTTTCGAAGACCGTGGACACACGCTTAAAGCCAGCCATAAGCTGTTGCGCCTGCGACAAGATAAAGCATGTCGATTGACCTACAAATCCAAACCCCCTCAATCCGATTCCCAGTGCAAAGTCTACCGTGAACTGGAGGTAGAGGTCGTCGATTTCGATACGATGCGCGCTATCCTGCAAGAACTGGGATACCACACGGCCCAAATATATGAAAAATGGCGACAAGTATGGCGCTGGAAAGATGTGGAGATCTGCCTGGACACCATGCCCTATGGTACGTTTCTGGAGATTGAAGGTCCCCAAGAGAGCATCAAATCAACCGCCGGACGCCTTCACCTATCCTGGAAAAAAAGGATCCTGGAAAACTATCTGGCGATGTTCGAAGCATTGCGCACCCACTATTATTTACCCTTTAAGGACGTCACCTTTTCTAATTTCAAGAACTGCTGTGCAGACATTTCCCCCATAATAAAAAGGTTCGAGGCCGGTAAATAGGGCTTTAAGACTTGATAGATTTGCAGCTCACGTTGGCATTGAGCAAACCTCCGGCTTCCACCACGAGGTCATGGCACTTAACCTCCCCCGAACATTTACCGGTAGATAAAATCACCAGCTCCTTTTCAGCTTCCACCTGTCCGTCGAATGTGCCGCCGATGGTAATCTCCTTTGCGCGGGCATCCGCATAAACGGCACCCTCTTCTGCGATCACCACATTATCACCGGTAACCGTACCTTTTACGGTACCCTTGATGACCAATCGGCCTTTTCCGGTGACTGTGCCATCTACGGTAAACCCCGCATCAATAATGGAAAAATTCTTTTTGTCGTCTCTCTTCACCCCGATCTCCTTCAGTTTTCGGTTTTGGTAGCCCCCCAGGCTATTGTGTGGTCGGCAAGGAATCCTTTTGAACACTTGGCGCAGGCATACTTTCAGGCGGTGTGCCGCCTGAAGGTTGATCTGCGGAAGGCTCGGATGCTGGAACTCCCGGCATCTTTACATTATCGTCGGCGGTTGGAATTTGGGTCGGCACCACATCTTCCTGTGTTTTGTCGTCCTGTGTCCGCGATGGGTCTTGGAGATTCTCATCTTTTTTGGGCGTTGTCGTCGCAGTTGGAGTCGGCGCAGGTTTCGGTGTCGGCTTGATCGGATCTCTCTTTACCGGGGGTGGCACATCGATGTTAACGGCAAAATCTTTGCTTGCCAAGAGTTGCCCGTCATCGGAAAAGACATATGCCGTGACGCTGTTGTATTGAGCCGGCGCTTTGTGACGATATGAATTGAACTTCATGGTGAGGTAATTTCTGATTTGGAACGTTTGCCCTTTGTCTCCCGGCGGTTTACCGTCATTGAGTGATACAGCCGGTATGGGCAGCCATTTAACGGGCGGCTCATCCAAATGCTTAAACACGACACTACTCTTGCCGGAAAGGGGTCTCTTCGGTTCTGATCTGTTATAAATTCTGAATTGGGCTTTTATTACTCTACTGTCTGGGTCATAGCTCACGGAAAATTTACGGATTTCCGCCATTTGTTTAATTTTTGGCGTCTGTTTTTCGGCAGGCTTCGCTTTTTTCACCGGTTCTACCGGAGGCGGCTGAGGAACCTCTTCGACTTTAGGTGGCGGCGCCGGCGTCAATTTAGTCGATTTAGAGGAGACGTCAGGCTTTTTTTCCTCTGGTTTTTCGGCCTTCTGGTTCTCATGGAGGGCCAATTTGGTGAGATAGTGATCTTTCTCGTCTCTCAGTTTGCTGTTTTGAAGTTGAGCTTCCGCTACCTGCGACTCCAGAGCCGCAATGGTCTTCAACTGATTGGTGTAAAAAAAGGCCAAGACGAGAAAGGCGATCAAAATTAATATAAATGCACCGCAAATCGATATGGCCAGCCCCTTAAAATGCCGGAAGGGAATGACACGACCATGATCGCCCACCAACATAACGCTCCAGTAGCGATCCCGCTTTACTTTATCTTCTCTGCTCACCATATATATTGTGCTCTCTGTAATATCTTCCATTAACGCTGTGGAAGTCTATGTGCCGTCAAATTTTTCCGTAGCCGCCACTCTACTACGTTGGAACCATTTTTACCACAATTTTCGGCAACCTAAAGGTTGCTGAACTATAGGTTTTAAGATCCAAAAACATTATCTTAAAGCCTATCCACCCGGACAACTCCCCCGACCCCCATTTCCAATACACGAGCGGCATTTCCAAAATTAATGGCAATTTCGATGCAATCGCGGCTTCCCAAAATGGCGATGGGCCTGTCCGGGTCGCCCTGGGCATAAGAATCCGCCAAACCACCGATGGTGACGTCACCCGCAGTAATGCCAAGCTGTGAACTGCCCAAGGCAGCGAGCTCTTTTGCATGTATATTGGTAATCAGGTTACCAAACCGATCCACAGCGACAACTTTACCGACAATCTCACCAGAGCTGACAAGTGGGGGTTCTATCTCCTCCAAAAGCACGACCGAGTCCATCCCAACCACAGGCCCCAGTGCATCCAATGAAAAACCTTTGGAGAGATGACCTGCGACGGGGGCAAAGATATCCCGGCCCTGAAATGTTCGACTCACCGGATGGAGAAATAGCGCTTCGTTGTCCACCCGATGAATGGTCACCGACTTTGCCTGTCGCACAATGGGTGTAAGCAGGCCATTATCAGGCGCCAAGAAAAGATGGCCGTCGCTATGAACTGCGATGATGGCGCGCCGGGTGCCGACTCCGGGATCGACCACAGCCACATGGATCGTCCCCTGGGGGAAATAGGGATATGATGCTTTCAAGGTATGGGCGGCCGCTGAAATATTTTGAGCCCCAATGGCGTGACTGATATCCACAATGGTGGCGCTGGGGTTCGTGCCCAGAATAACCCCTTTAAGAACGCCGACATATTCATCCTGGACGCCAAAGTCCGTTAACAACGTTATAATCGCCATTGTTATATTAAAATGGTTACATTAAAATAGTTTCTCTTGTACACAGTAGCCCAGATGTCGATAGGCGTTTTCCGAGGCCTTGCGCCCCGACGAAGTGCGGATGACCATGCCGATTTTCAACAAATAGGGTTCCACGACATCCACCAGCGTATCGGTCTCCTCCTGCAAGGTCGCGGCAATGGCTTCTATGCCCACGGGCCCGCCGTGATAGTAATCGATAATGGTTTTCAGGTAACGCCGATCCAGCCGTGTCAGCCCCTTATCATCAACGCCTTCCAGAGCCAAAGCGGCTTCGACAGTGTTCTTTACAATGCTTCCGTCGCCTCTTACCTGGGCGAAATCGCGAACCCTTTTGAGCAGGCGGTTGACGATTCGCGGGGTGCCACGCGAACGCTT
>JASFKE010000437.1:0-4410 GCA_050118795.1 Desulfobacteraceae bacterium
AACCATATCCGCATGTGCAATTCGTGCCTGCACCCCGTCGCTGCAAAAGCCTTTAGGGCGTCAGAGTCAAGGTTGATGTTAATGCGCGGCATTAAAAAATTGCATATTTGCATGACAATATCTATAATGCAATCGTGATTTAACGAATAAGAGATGCGAGGAAGACAAGAGGAGGCTTATGAAAACCTACTCGATATCAAGATACCTCGCAACAAGTCTCATCGCAGCTGTTACCGTAGTCTCAACCCTATCAATTATTGCCATCTATTTTGAAGCCGCCATTTCCGCAAAGAGCTCTCTTGAAAACAGTGCGGATGAAATCTCTGGTTACTTGGTTAACACCCTCGCTTTTCCGCTTTGGAATATAAACAATGCAAATGTTCAGTCGACTGGATCGGCTATTTCTCAGAACGAGCTGATATCCAGACTGGTGGTTAAAGACCACATCGGTAAAACAGTCTATTCCATCGAAAAAGAGCGTGATAACGACACCGTCAACAGATATACAAAGATCTACCACAAAGGCGCTTTGGTGGGTGAGATCGATTTGGCGCTGAGCAAACGATCTTACAAGCAAGGTCAGAAAAAGCTATTGCTGAGATATGTCATTATCACATTGTTTATCATCATTACCTTGGGAGCTGTATCCGGTTTTATCGTACGCACCTTTTTAAAAAAGCCGCTTACCAGCCTCAATGATACCGTGAATGCTTATGCCAAAGGGCATTACGATTCAAACGTTGAAGAGCTGCCCTATCGTGAATTCAAGCCGCTCGGGACCGTTCTCACACAGATGGCGCACGCGATTAAAGAGCATCGGACCCATCTTGAAGATCTCGTAGAAGAGCGCACCGCGGAACTGGCCATCGCCAAGGAGCAAGCCGAGGCGGCCAAGGAGGTCGCCGAAGTCGCCAACCGTGCCAAGAGCATTTTTTTGGCCAACATGAGCCACGAACTGCGCACGCCCCTGAACGCCATCCTGGGCTACTGCCAATTGATGCGCAAAGAGTTTTCGTTGCTCCCCGAACAGCACGAATACATCGATACCATCAATCGCAGCGGCGAGCACCTTCTGACACTGATCAACGACGTGCTTGCGATATCGAAAATCGAGGCCGGGCAGACCGCTGTTGAAAGCACGACTTTCGACCTTCCCGCCATGCTGGGTGACCTTAAAATGATGTTCGACTCCAGCCTGAGTGCCAAGGGGTTGGGATTCGAGGTCATCGGAATGGACGGTCTGCCGCAATATGCGGCCACCGATGAAAACAAGCTGCGCCAGGTGCTGGTCAATCTTTTGGGAAATGCGGTCAAATTTACCGAACACGGCGGCGTCACCATGCGGGTGGCCGCCAAAGAGACAGCGGCCGACCGGATGCGCCTCGAGGTCGAGGTGGTTGACACCGGCGCCGGCATTGCCGAGGATGAACTGAACAAGGTGTTTGGTTATTTTGAGCAAACCGCCAGCGGCAGAGCGAAAAAAAGCGGCACCGGCCTGGGTCTGGCCCTGAGCCGGGATTATGCCCGCATGATGGGAGGCGACATCACGGTTGCCAGCAAGCAGGGCAAAGGCAGCACCTTCTATGTTCATGTGGAGATCGGCAAGGGCCGCGCGTCGGATATCAAAGAGGAGATACCGCAGCGGCGTGTGGTCGGTTTGGAGTCGGGGCAAGATGTTCCCCGTGTCCTGGTGGCAGAAGATACCGAGATCAGTCGTGAATTGCTGGTGAGAATTCTTAAACCGGTGGGATTTGATGTGCAAGCGGCGGTCAACGGCAAAGAGGCGGTGGAGATGTTCCACCGGTGGCGGCCCCATTTCATCTGGATGGACGTCCGCATGCCGGTGATGGACGGCCTGGAAGCCACCCGGCGCATCAAGAAGACCGAGGCCGGCAAATCAACCCCCATTGCGGCACTCACCGCCCATGCCCTGGAGGAGGAAAAAGAGGTCATCCTGGCGGCGGGCTGCGATGATTTTGTGCCCAAGCCTTTTCGCGACCGGGAGATCTTCGAGGCCATGGCAAAGCACCTCGGCCTGAAATATCGGTATGAATACAGACGGGAAAAGGCCATGCCGCTCCAACCTGAGGTTGAAATACGCCCGGAACAATTGACGGCCCTGCCGGCGGATTTGCTCAGCCGGCTGCATGATGCCGCGGTCGAATTGGACCGGGACCGGATTTCGGCGTTGCTGGAGCAAATCAAAACCTTCGATGCGCAAATGGCAAAGGCATTGGAGAGCTCCGTCAAAAAGTTTGCACTGGGTTCATTGCTGGATCAGTTGGAAAAAATCGAACGGCCCGAATATGGAGACAGTGGTGATTGATCCTTTGATTCAACAAACAGATCCCTATGACATTCTCATTGTCGATGACACCCCGGAGAGCCTGGAGCTTTTGGGCCGCATCCTCGACGAACACGGTTATCGGGTGCGGCCTGCCGCCAACGGCCGCCATGCCCTGAAATCCGTGGCGGCCAGGCTGCCGGAGCTGATTCTGCTGGATGTCAAAATGCCGGGGATGGACGGTTTCGAAGTGTGCCGCCGCCTCAAGGCCAACGAAAAGAGTCGAAATGTTCCGGTGATTTTCATCAGCGCCCACGGCGAAACAGCCAAAAAGGTGGAGGGCTTCAAAGCCGGCGGAGTGGACTTTGTCACCAAGCCGTTCGAGCGTGAAGAGGTGCTGGCGCGGGTTGACATTCATCTGCGCCTGAATGAAATGACCGAACATCTTGAGCAGTTGGTTGACCGGCGGACCCGACAACTCCGGCACGAGATCGCCGAGCATCAGCGCACCGGCGAGATACTGCAGATAAAGGATTACATCATCGAATCGGCATCATCGGTCATCGCAACCTGTGACCTTGAAGGGAGGATGACCTATGTCAATCCCGCGTTTTTAAAAAAATGGAATTTTAAAGGTGTCCAGGATATCTACGGTCGGCCTTTCTGGGAGTTTTGGATGGTCGAAGATCGACGCGATGAGATCATGACGGCTCTCAAGTCGGAAAAGATCTGGTCGGATGAAATCGAGGCGAAAAAAAAAGACGGCACCCTCTTTCAAGTCCATGTGCTGGCCGCCATGGTCCTTAACAACGCAGGGGAGCCCGTGGGTTTGATGTCCACTTCAGTGGACATTACCAAACGCAAGCAGGCAGAGGAGAAGCTTAGCGAATACCGCAACAACCTCGAAGAGTTGGTCCGTGGGCGCACAGCGCAACTGGAAGCGGCAAACAAGGAGATGCATGACTTTACCTACACGGTTTCCCATGATCTCAGGGCGCCACTGCGTCATATCGACGGTTTTATAGATCTGCTTCAAAAGAGAGCAGGAACGGTCATCGATGAGCGGGGACGGCATTACATGACCGCAATTTCCGAGGCGGCCCGGAAAATGGGTCTGCTGATCGACGATCTGCTCTCCTTCTCCCGGATGGGCCGCCATGCCATGACGCTGCAACAGGTAGAGCTGAGCAGGCTTGTACGCGAGATCCTGGGTGAATTGGAGCCGGATACCGACAAAAGAAAAATCGATTGGCGCATCGGCGACCTGCCTGTGGTCAGCGCCGATGGGGACATGTTGCGGGTCGTCCTGGTGAACTTGATCTCCAATGCCGTAAAATTCACCCGGCCCCGGGAAACGGCCACCATCGAGATCGGATCACTGCCCGGACAGGCCTCCGAAACCGTGATCTTTGTGCGGGACAACGGGGTCGGGTTCGACATGGCCTATGTGGACAATCTCTTCGGCGTATTCCAGCGCCTGCACCGTGAGGAGGAGTTCGAGGGCACCGGCATCGGCCTGGCCGGTGTGCGCCGCATCATCGCCCGGCACGGAGGACGCACCTGGGCCGAAGGTAGTCCGGACCGGGGCGCGACGTTTTACTTTGCACTGCCACAAACATGACAAGGAGGTATGGATGGAGGTCTTAAAGCGAATCCTGTTGGTCGAGGACGACCCCAAGGATGTGGAGCTGACCCTTGCGGCGCTGGCCGAACACAAGCTGGCCAACGATGTTGCCGTGACCCGGGACGGGGTGGAAGCGCTGGACTACCTCTACCGGCGGGGAGCGTTCACCCAACGACCGGTGGGCAACCCGGTGGTGATCCTGCTGGACCTGAAGATGCCCCGCATGGACGGGGTGGGATTTTTGCGGCAGATCAAGGCCGATGAGCAGCTGCACCTGATTCCGGTGGTCATCCTGACCTCGTCGCGCGAATCCCAGGACCTGGAAGCGTGCTACCGGCTCGGTGTCAACGCCTATGTGGTCAAACCGGTCCGCTTCCCCGACTTCGTGGAGGGTGTCAAGCAGACCGGGGTGTTCTGGGCGATGATCAACCAGCCGCCGCCGGACCTTGTATCAGCTGAAAAGGAGTGATCCAAAAACGAAAGGTATATAGGATTTGTGGGA
>JASFKE010000438.1:0-4400 GCA_050118795.1 Desulfobacteraceae bacterium
CGGCCATACCAGCAAGGCCAAAGCGAATCGGGCCTGTCAAGCAGCCGGGCCTGCAAAACCTTCACAGTGTCTGATAAGGTGCATTATGTAGGCTTATGTAATTATACGTAATATACGTCATGTTCAGATAAATTATACATGTTATGTTAACTTTTCCCCATTCTCAATCTTCCATAGTATTTTCAATCTCCTACAAGGAAAAAACGAAACGAAAACGGTAATAAAAGCCTTGCGGTGTTAAAAAAAATTCTATATATTCATAATTAATATATATGAATATGCATGAGGTCTAATCATGGCAACAACAAGTCTGAGTTTAGGGGAACATTGGGAAATATTTATAAAAAACGAAATAAATAGCGGACGTTACGGCTCCGCAAGTGAGGTTGTACGGGACGCATTGCGCCATATGGAAGAGCGTAACGATAGACTTGCTGCTCTAAGGAGACATTTGGCTGAGGGTGAAGCACAAGCCATTAATGGAGAATTTATCAAAGATTTCTCCATGGAAAGGCTTATTAAAGAACTGGATTTGGAATGACGAACACCTATAGGCTTACGCCACGCGCACAGCAAGATTTAATAAGCATAGGGCGTTACACTCTGAAAAGATGGGGCCGGGAGCAACGAAACGTCTATCTTGGAGCCATTGAGCAACGATTTAAATTGATAGCTAAAAATCCTTACATGGGACGGCACAGGCCAGACATAAAAGAAGGTTATTATAGCTGTCCTCAAGGATCACATGTAATATTTTATCTCATCCGCGAAAACGGAATAGACATTATCGGCATTCCCCATCAGCGGATGGATATTTTGAATTACTTCTCTACAACAGATCTGAATGAAACATAGCTGCTTTTCTGTGATAATCACAACGTCTGATAAGGCGTCATATGTTAACTTATGCAATAAATTAAGGTCGTTATGGCGTTATCGGAAAATTTTACAAACATGTAAAACATTGAATTTACATCATTTCCCGTAGCTTAAATCTCGCCATTTTAAATATTATGTAAACTATGCCTCTTCAAAACTAGCCTCCAGGCGCCAATCCCAATAATTATTGGATTATTTTTTATCATATCAGGTACTGGGTGGAAAACCCCACTTAAGTCACCACGCGCAACCTCTGCGTCTTGGCGGTCGATCTTTCGGTAACGTATGTGCAAATAAAAATTTCACATTGATTGAACACTAAACTAACATGGTATCCTTAGAATTTTTTATAAAGGATATCAGTTACCAATCGATTACATTCAAGACACATCAAGTCGGTAGATTGCCTTTCTATTAAAGGCGCCTATGCGCTAGCATATATAAATGCTGTGCTTCCTTCGGTTGACCATTAGGAATCACACCCTATTGATAGAGGACCGACAATCATGCGTAAATTTTGTTTAGCGATCGTATTTTTTATTTGCACTTATACAATCACAGCCGTTACGGCTGGGGAAAATAAGGGCCGTGACTTTTTTGAAGCTACTGTCAAACACGAGAATCTGACGCCGTACATCCCACCCCAGTGCTACACCAAAACGCGTGGTCAAGGAAAGCTTGTTCACAACACCTGTTATGCCTGCCACACCCATGGAATTAAACCCAACTATACCTTTGACCAGGATCTCCAGGAAGAATACGCATTTCCCCAGGATGCCGAGGCCAACCCCTATAAGAACCTGTTTAAAGACAGATCCAGTCAGATTGCCGCCATCAGCGACCAAACGATTATTGATTATGTGAGATCGTCCAACTACTTCGATGCTGATGGCAGACTTGCCTTGGCGCGTACTCTGAAAAATGTTCCCGCGCAGTGGGATGTGAACGGCGATGGCAAATGGGCTGGCTATATGCCGGATTGCTATTTCAACTTCGACGGTGACGGCTTTGACCGGGATCCCTCTAAGAAGTTAACGGGTTGGAGGGCCTTAGCCTTCTACCCCTTTCCTACAACCTACTGGCCGACCAATGGCAGCTTTTCCGATGTCCTGGTACGACTGCCTGAACCGTTTCGAAAGCACAAGCAAAAATTCGATCTTAACGTCTACAAGCTGAATCTGGCCATCCTCGAAGCGCTTATAAAACGGACCGACATCACCATCGACCTGACAGACGAAGCCCTTTATGGTGTCGATCTGAATAAAGACGGCAAGTTAGGCAAGGCGAATATGGTAGTTTATGACTGGGCGCCCAAACAAGGCAAATACATGTATTATGTGGGCGATGCCTATGCCTTGCAGCAAAAGGGCAAGGTGCATCTGGCAGCTGGTCTGTTTCCCGAGGGGACCGAATTTTTAAGTACCCTGCGCTACCTTGATATCTCTGATGAAAAGGGAACGGGAGATGGCGTACGCCTTTCCAGGCGCATGAAAGAGCTGCGCTACCTGAAAAAGACCAAGTGGGTCACCTATGCAGACCTTCATCTCATCGCTTTGGCCGAAGATAAGGAAAAGCACGATTTTCCCGATCGTTTGAAGGTGCCTTTCGGGGATCGGGAGAGAGGTTTGAAAAACGGCAGGGGTTGGACCGTTCAGGGCTTTATCGAAGCGGTAGACGGCCAACTGCGGCCACTGGATGTCAGCGAAACCATGAGCTGCATCGGGTGCCACGGTGAAATGGGTTCCAGCGCTGATTCCATTGTTTCCTTCGTGCGCAAACTCGATGTTTCAAATTACCAGCAAGGCTGGTTCCACTGGTCCCAAAAGGATCTAAAAGGTATCAATGAACCCAAAGTGGCATTCAAAGCTGCCGGCACCCAATATGAGTACTGCTACTACCTCATGTACGCTTTGGCCGGAGACGAGTTCCGGGCCAATGGTGAAGTCAGCCAAAAGTTTTTTGATAGCAAGGGTAAGCTACGACCAGACATGGCTGAAAATATCCACGAAGATGTATCGATTCTGCTCTACCCTTCAAAGCAAAGGGCTTTGGCTCTTAATAAAGTTTATAAAACCATCGTCGAAGAACAAAGCTACCTGCATGGCAAGTATCCGCTTTTAGGGGTGGCGGTCAATGTATTTGATCGCATCAAGCCGGAAGACGAAATGACTGGGGTCAATGATCCGGTTGTTCTTACACACCACCCAGAGGATATTCTATCCAACCCTGCGTCCACGTCGGTTACCGAGATCGATGTCACCTTAACTCGTGCCGTTGACGGCAACGGCATGGGCGGGCCCAATGGCGAGCGCTATGGCATCAACGGTGGTGGACTGATTGACGAAAGCAATTACGCTGTCACCCAGTCTGGATTTTACTTCCCCTTTCCGCCGCGCCATACGCTGCCTACCAGGATTATCGTTCCCAATGCAAATACCCCGGCATGTTATACCTGTCACCGGTTGCCGGCTGTCATGGCCCCACCGGATCCTCAGCCGAATGTGGCAGTGCCTTTGCCTGCTAGTGATGCCGGAAGTCGCATGCGGCAATTGACCAGCGATTCGGGGATCGATACCAATGCCGTGTGGCGTCCGGACGGCCGGGCCATTGCTTGGTCGTCCAATCGCAGCGAGGGTTTTCAGATATGGACGATGAACAGCGACGGATCCAGAAAACGCCAGGTCACCCATGGGCCAGAGATTCACGGTTGGCCACAATGGAGCCCGGATGGAAAAAGACTGTTATTCTGGGGCTTCAATGCAAAGAAGGGCTCATCCACTATCTCGATCTGCAACCCAGACGGAACGGGTGTGAAAATATTACTTGAGCAGCGACAAGGTCGGCTGGATCGTCCCACATGGCGACCGGACGGCAAATACATTGCTTATGCCGCCCAAGACGACAGGGGTAACTGGGACGTCTGGGTGGCTGCCGTTGACGGTAGTAAATTCTATCGCATGACCCAGGATACGCAGATGGAGACCAATCCATTGTGGAGTCCTGATGGAATGTCCATGGCCTACAAAGTGGCCCCCAACAAAGCCTACAATTTAACCATCGAGAACTTTATCAACGTTGAAAAGGGCTTCGACAATCCAACCTATCGCCTCTGGGACGGGATCAAATCGATCCAAATGAACGATTGGAGCCCCGATGGCCGTTACATCACCTACACGGCCGAAGCTGTCACCAATGCATCGGGTGAGGACCG
Source organism: Desulfobacteraceae bacterium (assembly GCA_050118795.1). Taxonomy (GTDB): domain Bacteria; phylum Desulfobacterota; class Desulfobacteria; order Desulfobacterales; family Desulfosarcinaceae; genus JARRKU01. The sequence continues at coordinate 4,091 of JASFKE010000438.1, forward strand.
GGTTTCCTATCTGGCCGTAGTCGAAGATGTTCATATGTCCGGAAGTAAAACTTCGGGCAAACCCATTGTGCTGTCCAAATCCCTTACCTTGGGAGATCGAGGACCGCGGTTTTCACCGGATGGAAAGCAGATCGTTTTCTGGGCCTGGGATCGGGATTATCGGGCGACCCTTTGGTTGGCCCACGCGGACGGATCTCAAATGCGGCGGTTAACCCGTGAAGGATTCGATATGTATCCCAGTTGGCATCCCAACGGTCAGACCATCGTGTTTGAATCGGGCCGTAGCGGCAACTTGGATATCTGGGCTATG
>JASFKE010000439.1:0-4393 GCA_050118795.1 Desulfobacteraceae bacterium
GCCTTTTTTATTGGTCAGCTCAAAGGGCATGTAACCCGGTTCAATACCGACACGCAGGGTGCCGCGTTTTTGGATGTCATCCAGGGTGCCGGCCAATGCCAGGTTAGCGGTTATGCAAAAAAGTGCAATCATTGCCATGCCTGCCCAAATTACTTTTTTCATAAACTATCCTCCTTTTTCTGCATGAAAAAAGGCCGGTGGTCCGGCCTAACAGTTACCCAAACGGGTCAGATTGATCCCCCTGCAACCTTTGTATCTCCATGTTCTCTCCACAGCCGTCTGGGATGACAGGCTCCGTCGAACGAGGCCATTGGCTGGGCTGCCGTCTGTGCGGTGCTCCACCGGCTTTCGCTCATTTTTACAGCGCTTCATCATTGACACGCCCTGTGGAAAATTGCATGGTACGGCCGTGTGGCCCAAACCTCTTTATACCACAGGTCGGGGGGGATCACAAATGGCAGCAAACAGGTCGGAGCAGGGTGGATCAACGGACAATCAGAGAGCGCAATGGATAAGACCTCCACAAAGGTTTATGAGCCCTATCGCCAATATTGGGCTGAATTCATATTGGTGACCGTAACCATCTTTTGGGGTGGCACCTTTCCCCTGGTCAAAGATGCCATTGAAGAGATTCCGGTGATGGCCTTTCTCTGGATTCGCTTTGCACTGGCCGCAGCGATTCTGCTGGTATGGGCCGGATGGGCACAAGTGCGGAGCCTGGGCAAGAGCGGCTGGTTCCGCGGTCTCTGGTTGGGTGTTCTGCTGTTTGCCTCCTATGCATTTCAAACCTTTGGGCTGGCCCTGACGTCATCGGCCAATGCCGCCTTCGTGACCGGACTCAATGTTGTTTGGGTGCCGCTGCTGGCCGGTCCTCTTCTCTCCAAACCGCCCGCCGCAGGGTCCCGCATCGGCGTCGTATGTGCGCTGATCGGCCTGTTTATGCTCACCTACCAGGCACCGTGGCGGCTAAATCCCGGGGATGCCCTGGTGCTGGTTTGTTCTCTTTTTGTGGCGTTTCATGTTCTGGGGCTCGATGCCTGGACCCATGGGTATGACGGCCGTGCGCTGGCGTTCGTACAGATCGGGACCATGGCGGTATTGTCGTTGGCCGGCAGTTTGATGTTCGAGCCGGTGACCTGGCCGCGGGTTTGGACACCCAAGGTCTATTGGGCCATTATCATCTGCAGTCTCTTTGCCACTGTATATGCTTTCTGGGCCATGACCGTGTTTCAGAAGATGACAACCCCCACGCGGGCCGCCCTGATTTATACGCTGGAACCGGTGTTCGGGGCCATGGTGGCGGTGCTCTACGCCGGCGAGCGGCTGACCGGCATCGCATGGACCGGCGGCGTTTTGATTGTGATCGGCATGATCGTGGCGGAGATATGGCCGCTATTGGGCAGTCGAAGGCAATAGTGCGTGCCAGAATCTGGTGAAACATTATTTTAAAGTCCATACCCCGTCGATGCAAAAGTCTTTAGGGCTTCAGAGCCAGGGCCAAGGGCGAAGATGGGGTGTTTTATGGTCGCGCATGGGCATCTGTGATCATCGGTTCCGGTCTGTCCGGCAGCTTGTCCCGGATCAAAAAACTCTTTTGCAAGGACTCTACAACGCGGTTGATCTCCTCCACCCCTTCCCGGATCTCTTGTACGCCATCTCTGAATGAGGTGGAGATTCTCGGCACATTATAGCTGCCGGCTTTAATATTTTTTAAAGTGGTTTTAAGATCCGCGGTAGAACTCTGGATTTCGTCGAGAATGACCCGGGCTTGTTCCACGCGCCGGACCACCGATTGACCAACGTCTACATAGGTGTCCAGGTTCTCCTGGACGAGATCCATGGCCTTTGGGGCTTTGGCGGTGGTTTCATTGATGTTATCCAGAATCTCTCCCATCCGGTCGATATTCGCAAGGATCTGCCGCAACAGATCTTCAGACTTGAGCACGGTCCCCAATGGCCCCTTGCCGGCCCGCAGGTCCGCTGCGATGCCTTCAATATGGCTGCTGGTTTTCTCAAAGTTATCCAAAGCGATACGAAGGGGACCTTTGGGATTGCTCAGATCATTGGCCACGTCCGAGATGTCCTGGATTGATTTGACAACCATTTTGGCCGTTCTCTCCACTTCGAATTCCGTCATGATATCGTCGATGGATCGTTTTTCCTTGGAGGGAATCTCCCCTTGCTCGGGTATCAATGGCGATTGGGGGGATCCAGGAATAATGGAGATATACTCAGAACCGATGAAGGTGGGGCTTTCCACTACTGCGATGGCATCCTGACGAATACGTGAGGCATACTTTTCCAAGATAATCAGTTTGACACGAACCGAGTCTTTTTCCAGTGTAATGCTTTTGACCCGTCCGATATCCGCTTTAAATAACTTGACCGCTGCACTGTCTTGAAGGTTGTAACTCTCTTTGAAGGTCGTATAAAAGGTGATATAGGTCTCAAACCAGTCTTTACCGCGGCCTATAATCACGATGGTGGCGATGAGCAGCAGGCAGACACCGATAACAAATGTGCCCACCATCCGTTCCAATTTCGAAAATTCCATATCCATGTTTTGGAAGATCCTTTTGAAGATGGCAATAAACCCCATCATCACCATCTTTTTTAGGCAACTTTGGGGTCAAGCCCGGTCACTGTCGATCGTTGACGGCTCGTTTCAGGTCTGTGGTTGTCAAAACCCCGTTGGCGATCAGGATTTTACGATTGGCATATCGTCGGATAAAGCGCCGATCATAAGAAAAAAATACCACCGGTTTTTTTTTGGCAATCCAATCGCCGAATATGTCAACCAGAATATCAAATTTATCATGTCCGATGAACTCCTCCGGCCTGTCAAGCAGCAACACCTGAGGTTTTTTACTGATTTCTCGAATGACAATGGCCATTCGGGCCTCCAAGCTGTTGAGACCGGCAGGTCGTTTATCCAATTTACTGCTGATGCCCAAAGTATCGCATATGGATCGTAAATTGTCATCCAAGTCGATGTGTAAGTTGTTTTCAAAGTAGTACCTTTTGAGGAGAAAGTTTTGGCGAACCGTAAGGTTGCTGATCAATGACGCATCCGGTGCGATATATCCGATTTTGGGTTTGCACCGCAGCATCTGCTCGTAGGATTTTAGATCGATCCGTCTGCCTTTGTAGCGATAGTTGCCTTGGACAGGCCGGTTCAGGGTGGCGACCGCCCGTAGAAATGCATTTGCATCATCCGGATTTGGGGATTCTATGGCACACACGTTACCTTCGGACAAAGAGAAATAAAACCGATGGATACCATCTCCCGTACCGCGGGGCGCCAGAGTGTAGTCTGTCATCTCGATTATGGTTGCCATTGAACTGTCTCGGCTGGATTATAAGTAAAAAATTGTAGAGATAAAGGCGTTGATGATCAGGCAATAGAGAAAACATTCCACAGCCGATCGTGATGTCGCCACGGGTACCTCTGTAATTTGGTGCTTCATTTCAAAACCACGATACAAACAGGTGACCGTGATGGATATACCGAACATGACCGCTTTGAAAAAACCGACCAAAATATCTGAAAAGGTGATGGCCTTGGCGGTCTGTTCCAGAAAATTGCTTGTGGGGGTATATTTCACAAGCCAGACAAGGGCATATCCGCCAAAAATAGAGACCAGGTTAAAAACAATAAACAATCCTAAAAGCGCTGACGTAATACCCACCAGCCGTGGCACACCCACCACCCGTATTGGATCCAGGCCGCTCATCTCCAAGGCATCCAACTCATGCAATACGCGCATGTAGCTAATTTCAATGGTTACGGCGGTGGCCGATCGCAAGATGACCATCATGGCGGTCACGATGGGGCCCACTTCGCGAACGATCAAAAGGACAAATATTCGGCCGATATCATATTGGCCGGATATTTTGGCAAACTGAAATATAATTGCGCTGCCAATCAGGAGCGCAATGGGGATGATAACCGGAAGCGCCTGCACGGCGGTAAAGTACATTTGTTGAACAACTACGCGGGCGATCAAAGCACGCCCTGATTTTGGGCGAGACAATGCCAAAGATAGCATGCGATAGGTAAAGGCGAATAGATCCAGGATATGATTAATGGAGCTGATCGCTTTACGCCCGATGTAGCCGGTCATCTGTTCCATGTATGTGGATCAGTTCCCTCCTGTTATCCGGTGGACTGGTTGACTTCCCTTGCCTCTTACAATATATTGAGTCGTACGGTCAACCAATTATGATAACTGCCTAAGATCAATCAATGAAACTAAGTTCACTGCTTATTTTGTGTTGCATAGGTTCTTGGTTCGGCCCATGGGCTGGTCATGCAAATTTAAATGCAGAGCTCATTGAACAATACCCATTGGGTCAAATCAATTGGACCCGTGGTGTTGTCACGGCTCAACTT
>JASFKE010000440.1:0-4383 GCA_050118795.1 Desulfobacteraceae bacterium
ATAACAGATCACAATAAAAGATAAATCGGACGCACCTCACCCTATGAAGTACAGATCCTTTCACTTTGGTCTGCTCTTTTATCGTTTTAAAGAAGTTCCGAAAGCCGTTTCAGGGAATAGATCCAAATATTTCAGTAAAATAGAGCCTTAAAAACCGCTTGATCAGTTCCAGCAAAAAATCCTTTTCCACCGATCTTATAGGATATCCGTCCAGCGCCGTGCGGGACATCACATGATACACGGCCTGTTCATCAGGGATTACTATTCGCGCTGTTCTTGGCATATTGCCTCCATCTGCTCGCAGATGTTTTAGGCCAGCGGATCGATGGACAAAGCTGCAATCAGACTGATTCGCATGGCAATTTAAACCATCGAGAATCTTCTTTGCCTCGGATGAAAAATTGAGACAGACGGTCTGGGCACGATTTCATGGTCCATGACCTGGTTCAGGTTGTTAAAGATCAAGTCGTTTTCGCAAAATGGGGAGGCCCCATCAGGCCAGAAAACGGGTTGGACGCCTGTTGGCGTAAAGGATCTTTTGGATATCCGTATACATTTCAAAAAAATGTTCGGTGCCGAAGCGGCACAGATTGGATTCGATAAACGCTCTTTCATGCAGGTCCATTGCCCCCATTCGTTGGTGAAACTCAACAGCGTTCTCAATCCGCCAAGCGATTAAAAAGGCCAGGGTATCGGCGACTTGACACATGCGCCGGTCCAGGCTTTTGATGTAGGAACCCGCCATTGCACCGGAAGATACCAGCGTTCGGCGCAACCATGGCAGGATGGCATCGCTGGTCAAGCGCGGCGTCGCTTCCCGGGCCAGCCAGCATACCGGCGATTCCCGACCGATGTCGACTGCGAACTGGTCGCTCAGTCTGGTGTGACGGTGTTTGGCAACGGGGCGTCTTCGCCCCTTCAACTGCACGTCGATGCGCCGGGGATTGATCAGCAAATCTCCGGCCGCCGTAAACTCGCATGCATCGGCGTAAACACCGGCCTGGTATATGGCCAGTTCGGTGACTCGGGCCAACGTCAGCCAGAAAATCCGTTGGCTGTGTATCTTCAGCTGAAACGCTTGATGAATCCGGTTTTCGATGATGGTTTCGTTCAACAGCGACCGGGTATCCCCATTGAGCATGTGGTTGAATGCAAGCACTTCGGATAGATTGCAGTCGACTGCCGCATGTCCCGGGATCTCTTGTTTGCAAGCCGGCATTTGGGTGTGCAACATATTCTCCTTTACGATTCAGGTTCTACTTTTTCGATCCTGACCGCACAAGCCTTGTACTCTGCGGTCATGGTGATGGGCTCGAACGCGTCGATGGTCAGCCAGTTGGCGTTGTTTTGTCGAAAGTGAAACGCCATCCACACCAACCCCTTGGGAACTTCACGGGTGATTTTGGCCCGGACCCGGACACCTCCGCGCCTGGATATCACCTGGATGATGTCTCCCTGCTCTCAAGGTCAGTGGCGCCGGCAGCGGCGCAATTGTGATTACAGGATGAGAGCATCAACTCCAGGATCATTTTCCGTGCCTGGATCACCCTGGGCGAGTGGGTATGCACTATCATGTTTTCGGATGCCGGAGTGCTGCAGGCCGCCGGAAGCGTGCGGGACCCCTCGACTTCCACGACGCATATGCGGCAGGCACCGGTTGGGGTGGCGCCCTTGGGATAGCACAGGGTGGGGATGTGAATGTGGTTGGATCGCGCCACCTCCAGCAAGGTCTGGCCGGATGAAAACGCCAACTTTTGGCCGTTCAACACCAATTGGCTGGATGCCATACTGTCGATTCCTTATGGTTGGGATTTGAATGTCGAATATTGAACCGGGAGTACGAAACGCACATAGCACGGCTGTTTCGATATGTCAATTATGACATAACGCTTGGAACAAATATTTCTCCACACACATTGATTTTAAATGGGGCATGGTGTACCTGTTTGCAGCATTGGGATAGCGGTGGCTGGTTCACCAAGTCAAACTCACCAACAATCCTTGGAAAAGCTCGTTGCCATGCCATTCAAACTGCGTACGAAGATGTGGATCGCCGACTCATCCGGTAATGTCATTTTCGGTATGGGCCGGGTGAAGATACTGGAGGCCGTCGAGCAATACGGATCGATCAATGCGGCTGCCAAATCTCTTAAAATGAGCTACCGGGCAGTCTGGGGAAGAATCAAGGCCACGGAAGATCGGCTGGGGCGGCAATTGGTTGTTCGCACTACGGGAGGTTCCAGTGGCGGTGGATCGGTGCTGACCCCTTACGCCAAAGAGCTCGTCACATCCTTTAAAATATTTCGACGGAAAACACTCGACCAGGCCGATAATAATTTCGCGAAACATCTCTTGCCCAAACTGGGCGACCGCTGACCGTTGCGGCTCGGGGAAAGATTGCCTCGGGCTCGGAATGACATGCCGTTTCGGGCTCACGTTAAGTGCCGCCAGAACCGCCGCCGGGCTCACATTCGCTGCAACAAGGCTGGGAATAACAGTATTGCCCCCCCTATTGTGTCCCAAGTGCCAGGGGGCGATCAAGGTCATCTCTTTTATCGAAGATGATGCGCTTATCAAGAAAATACTGGCCCATTTGGGATTGTGGGATACCAGAAAGCACGACCCGCCGCAATCAAACGAAGTGCATATCCCCACCTTTGAAACTGAACTGACCAACGATTACACTTATTGGCAACTGCCGCCCATCGATTATTGGACCCCTTGATATAGCCTTTTCTTCTTGTGCGACGCCAATAAGATTGTTCTTACCTGCCGGTTTTGAACACCATGGAATAAACCGATACCGATACGACAATGACGAACCCGTGCACCAGGCGCGTCCAAAAGCCGGATAATCCTGCGCTGATGATGCCGGCTTCGATGATTCCGATGATAACGGCGCCGACCAGCGTTCCAAATAATGTTCCTTCCCCGCCGAAGACAGACGTGCCACCGATAAAAATCGAGGCAAACACCAAAAGCAGGTACCCCTGGCCTTGGGTGGGCCACCAATTGGCCATTTCCAGACAGATCAGCACTGAAACAAATGCGCTTATCACACCGAAGGAGACGAAGAGAAACATTCGTACCCTGTCGGTATCGATCCCCATCAGGCGCGCTGTATGGATATCGTCTCCAATGAACAGTGCATGTTCGCCGAACACATGCCGATTCAATATCACACCCAAGGTGAGTGCGATGGCGAGGCACCAAAAGGTCTGGGCCGGAACAAGGTCACCCAGTCGACCGACAAAGAGATGATGAAGCGTTGTATCACGAACCGAAACGATGTTTCGGGCCAATCCTGAAGCCAGAAGTGCCGACAACCCGCGCCAGAAAAACTGGGTTCCGATGGTGGCGATGATGGACGGGACACCGATTTTCACCACTAAAAGACCGTTGATCCAACCGGCGAACCCACCCACCAGAAGCGCGGCCATCATGGCCAGAAACGGATTTTGGGTGTACAGAAAGGTATCGGCAAAAGCCAGACCGGATATGGCCATGACAGACGGGAATGAGAGATCGAGTTCTCCGGCGATCACCAGGAAAGTCAACCCAAGAGCCAAAATCGCGGTAAATGGAATCGTCGATCCAAAAGAGATGTAAATCCGGGCAGACAAGAAGGTGCGCGGGCTCAGCAGCATGAATCCCCCCAGCAGACAAACCAGGACCCCGGAAATGCCCACCTGAATCCTGAATTTGTTCAACAGGACGGATATCATGGCGTTTGACCTTCGGTGACAGCCTGAATCTGTATGAGTTTTGCACCGAGTTCTTCCAGTGACAAACTCGTTTTAGCATACTCGCCCACGATTCGGCCGCGATCCAGCATCACAATCCGGTGGGCAACGCGATACACATGCCCCATGTTGTGGGAAATGTAGACGCAGGCTTTGTTCCGGAGGTGAATGCCACCCACGAATGTCAGCACTTTGTCCACTTCTTTTAATGAAAGCGCGGTCGTGGGTTCATCCAATATAATAATACCGGCATCGAAATACATGGCGCGGCCGATGGCCAATCCCTGACGTTCACCGCCGGAGAGATCCTTAATGCGCGCATCGGGGGTGATTCCAGTTCCGCGGAGGCCGATATGCTGTTGAAGTATCTCCATGGTGGCCCGTTTGCGTTTCTGAACCCGGATGAATCCCAGTCTGTTGGTAACAGGCCGGCCGACGAAGACATTTCGCCACAGTGGCTGTTTTTCGCCAAGAGAACGGTCCTGATATACAGTTTCAATGCCCATCTGCCTTGCTTTGCGGACATTGTACGTTCTGAAATTGACCGGTTCTCCGGCGATAACGAGCCGGCCGCTGTCCGGCGCGAGAACGCCGGACAGAATTTTTATCAATGTCGACTTGCCCGCGCCGTTGTCTCCGA
>JASFKE010000441.1:0-4377 GCA_050118795.1 Desulfobacteraceae bacterium
CATCGGATTGATCTCGGTAAACTTTGCCGGTGGTTGGGATTCCATGACCTCCAAGTTTGCCGATATCGTGGCTTGGATCCACAGCGGGGGCGCCAACGTTCCGGGCTGGGCGGACGCCGAAGCGGTGAAGGTCTTTTTGGCCAACAAGGACTCTCTCATCAAACTGACACCGGACGGCTACAGCCATCTGGTCGCCGTACCTGGCGTGATCCAGATGGTACCGGCCGGCAGTCAGGCCGTTGGCGGCGCTTGGACAGGTGTGATGATTCTGACCTACATGTTTGCCCTGATGGGTATTCACGCTTCGCCGGCCTTCTCCATGTGGGCCTTTGCCAACAAGGATCCCAAGCCCTTCCCAATGCAACAAGTGTGGGCATCTACCCTGGGAATCGGTTTTGCACTGTTTATTTTTACCTCCATGCAGGGAATGGGGGGATGGGTTCTGGCCTTGTTCCGACCGGAAGGCGCCAGTGAAACCGTACTGCCGCTGGCAAATCTGGTGGGGGGCAAGCAGGCCAACCTGGTGCCCTATCTTATCCATCTGATGAAAGATACCGCGCCTTTCCTCGTGGGGCTGCTGGCGATCTGCGCCCTGGCTGCGATGCAGTCCACCGGTGCGGCTTACATGTCCACCTGTTCGGGGATGTTGACCCGCGATATTATCAAGCGATACTTTGCCAAAGAGATGACCACAGGCCAGCAAACGTTGTATGGCCGCATCACCGTTCTCGCTATTGCCATATTGGCCTTGATCTTTGCCTCCCTGGTGCCCGGCGCCATCGTCATGCTGGGAGGTTTGGCGGTCTCGTACGGTTTTATGATGTACCCGGCCCTGATGGGCACACTCTACTGGCCTTGGCTGACCCGCCAGGGCGTTGTTGCCGGACTGGCCGCAGGCATCATCGCCGTCACGCTGACCTTCAGATTCAAATTCGGTCTGCCGTGGGGGGCCTATCCACTGACCCTGCACTGCGCCGGATGGGGCATTCTGTTTAACCTGCCCATCGCTATTTTAGTCAGCTTCTTCACCCAGCCGGAGACCGAAGAGCGGCAACGGCGTCAGTCATTCCATACCTTCATTCGGGAGCATGCCAGCCTCCCGGCCGAAAAGCGCTATCTGATCAAGATCGCCTGGGTCGTCACCGTGGGTTGGTTCCTGTTCGCCATCGGCCCCTTCTGTGTGATCGGCAACACCATATTCGGTGACCCCATGAAACCGGCCACCTGGTTCAACGGCATGCCCTCCATCTGGCTCTGGCAGATCCTATGGTGGGGCCTGGGTATCGTGATGATGTGGTTCCTGGCCTACAAGTGCGAAATGTCCACCCACATCAAAACCGAATTCGAGGCGTTGAAGCACGATATTTATGACACATAATCTGAACGCTGATGCGACTTGTTATGGCCGACCTCACAAAGGCGCGATAACCCTGAGCATCATGCAAAGCTAAGATTGGGAGGGGCGTTACGGCGCCCCTCCTTTTTTGTGTTTTTTTTTAATTGAAAAGCTGATAAAGGTAAACAATGAGAATACCCAATATTATCATGGTGCTACTGATCATAGGGCTGTCAGGGTGCGGTGTTACGGTGGGCGATTACGACAAGGCCATCATGGACGGTATCTCCAAACTCAATTTAAACAAGCCGGAAAAGGCCATCAAGGCATTTGAACGCGCCATTGACATCGATCCGAAGAGGTCTGACGGCTACCTCGGCCGCGCCAACAGCCTCAATACTTTGGGGCGGCACAAACAATCGATCGAGGATTATAATCGCGCTTTGGAAATCGATCCGGAACTTGCAAACGCCTATGTCAACCGCGGGATTGCCCACGCCCATCTTGGAGAACGCGAAAAAGCCATCGCCGACTACGAAAAGGCCCTGGCCCTCGATCCGAAGATCGATGACGCACCCGGATTTCTCAAACGTTTGTTCGACAATGTGCCCAATACCGATAAAGGTATTCGCAGGCATCTGGAGGCTTTAAAGCAGCAAAAGTCATAGGATGGGTAACCCCCAACCAGTGCATTCAAGCTTGTGCTGCAATCGGCTTGGTCCGATGCGGCTCTACGGGGAGATATGAAGATATTACTCAGACGCATGATCAGAGCGATCAAACTGGATCAGCTGCTGTTTGATGAAATTGTCTCCGACCCCTCCAGCCAGGGGCAATCCGTATGGGCCATGGCCATTTTTGCCATGGCAACGGCATTCGGTTTTTTCGGTATGGTGGGGGGGACGGCTGTGAACATCGGCCTGATTACCACCATGATTGCCTGGTATGTCTGGGCCTTTAGCGTTTTTTATGCCGGGACCCGTCTGTTTCGTGTGGATGGGCAGCGTGCCGATCGCAAGACCGTGTTGCGTGTGGTGGCTTTCGCATCCGCCCCCGGCATTATCCGATTGCTGGGTATCATACCCAAGTCCACCCTTGTCATCCTTATCATCAGTTCGATTTGGATCCTGATCTCAGCCACCATTGGTTTGAAGAGAGTGTTCCCCAAAACTGCAACGGCTTATATTGCCGCCGTCACCATCGGAACCTGGTTCGCCGCCAGTATGTTTCAGGTCATTATGATTGTCACGCTGCTCTCCGTATTCGGTGTCTCACAAAGCGCTCGCTGAAAGTCCTATTTCCGGATCATCGTTTGCACCAAGACCTTAATATCCGATACCGGTTTCACCGATGCCGGGTAGGGATCCATCGAAGAGGCAGTTGAGATCACTATACTATACTGTGAATTAAAATAACTTGACAAATGCAACACAAAAGAATTATCATCGAATAAACAAATAAATGCAATTCATTAACTGTGTTCAATATGCCAGCAACCCACACCATAGTGGAAGCGCAACGCCAATTTCGGAGCTACGGTTATGCCCCCCCCCTTCTCTTCGTTGATGACCTACTGGTTCTTGGTGACGGAACATGCTCCTTATACGTCCGTTCACATGGGATAGCGGCATCTTGCGCAATGGCCGGCTTGAAGATGGAATAGCAGTTCCTGCGGTTGTCGAAACAAATCATGACAAAATAAAACGTTTCAGATGAGACCGGGGAGAATATTTTAAACCAAATAACAAGGAGTGTTGATATGGCAGAAAAAGAGATTGTCGCCACTTCCGAGGCGGAGATTGCCGTCCATTGGCAGGAGGAAGATTACTATTATCCATCCACCGAATTCATTTCCCAGGCAAACATGGCCGACAAGGGTATTTACGAGCGGTTCAGCCTGGATAACTTTCCCAACTGTTTTAAAGAGTACGCCGACTTGCTGGACTGGTTTGAATATTGGGACACGATTCTCGATACCAGCGATGCGCCTTGTTTTAAATGGTTCAAAGGCGGTAAAATCAACGCATCTTATAATTGTATTGATCGCCATCTGGCCAAGAACAAGAACAAAACCGCCATCCATTACGTTCCGGAACCCATGGATGAAAAATACGAACACATCACCTATCAGGAGCTTTACGTTCGGGTGAATGAATTTTCCGCCCTGCTGCGCGATTTTTGCGGTCTCAAAGCAGGTGACCGGGTCACTTTGCACATGCCCATGTCCGTTGAATTGCCGATTACCATGCTGGCTTGCGCACGGTTGGGAGTAATTCATTCGCAGGTTTTTGGCGGTTTCAGCGGCAGCGCCTGCGCCGACCGTATCATCGATTCCGGCAGCAACGTATTGATCACCATGGATGCCTATTACCGGAGCGGATCCCTGATCGATCACAAGGAGAAAGCGGATACCGCCGTCGAACTAGCCGCAAAGGAAGGGCAAAAGGTCGACAAGGTGTTGGTATGGCAGCGCTATCCCGGAAAGTACTCCGCCGAAACAACCCCCATGGTGGAGGGTCGTGATTACTTTGTCAACGACCTGCTCAAGGATTTCTACGGTGCAAGGGTCGATCCGGTGCCCATGCCGGCCGAAGCACCACTGTTTCTGATGTACACCAGCGGAACAACCGGAAAACCCAAGGGGTGTCAGCACGGCACCGGAGGCTATCTCTCCTATGTGGCGGGAACGTGCAAATACGTGCAGGATATCCATCCGGAAGATGTCTACTGGTGCATGGCCGACATCGGCTGGATCACCGGTCACTCCTATATCGTATACGGACCATTGGCCCTGTGTGCATCCACCGTAATTTACGAAGGGGTACCGACCTATCCCGATGCAGGCCGCTCCTGGCGCATCGCACAGGATCTGGATGTGAATATTTTTCACACGGCGCCCACCGCCATTCGTGCCTTGAGAAAGATCGGGCCGGATGAACCGGCCAAATACAACTACCATTTCAAACATATGACCACGGTGGGCGAGCCCATCGAGCCGGAAGTATGGAAATGGTATCACAAAGAGGTTGGAAAAGGCGAAG
>JASFKE010000442.1:0-4363 GCA_050118795.1 Desulfobacteraceae bacterium
CGGATGCCCCAGTAAATCGTTGTGATCTTTAATGTCCAGCAGGGCATGCAAAAGGCCGCTGTCCCGCAAATAGATTTTAGGGGATTTGACCACTCTTTTTTTCACGTTGGCAAAATAGGGCTCCAATACTCTCACCAAATAGGTTTGCTCCAGAATGGCAAGGTATGAACCGATGGTGTGGTGGCTGACACCCAATGATTCACCCAGGCTGGATCGATTCAGCAGGTGGCCGTGGACATGGGCGCACATACGCCAAAAGCGCTCCAGCCGTTTGGCTGGGATGGTCAGCCCGAGCTGGGGGATATCGCGTTCGAGAAATGTTCTGATGAAATCTTTTCGCCACTCGAAACTTGACGATTCATCTCCGGCAAGGTAGCTGCGGGGGAATCCACCCCGCAGCCACCGCTGGCGCAATACGATGCCCTCGGGTGCGTCCAACTCGCTCAAGCTGAATGGCGTCAGCTCAGTATAAGAGATTCTTCCTGCCAATGATTCGGAAGTCTGCCGGATTAACTCCGGAGAGGCCGACCCCAGGATCAGAAACTGGCCATTGCCGCCATGCCGATCAATCCGGGATCGCATCTCTGCAAACAGGTCCGGTACGCGCTGAATTTCGTCAAGACAGATCAACCCTGAGGTGTTCAGCTCGAAAAAGGCTTCGGGATCTCTCAGTTTGTTTAAATCCGCGCGTCGCTCAAGATCCAAATAGACCGCTTGGGGCATTTTAGCGATGATATTTTTGGCGAGGGTCGTTTTTCCACTTTGCCTTGGCCCGAGTATGACCACTGCCGGCATGTCGGACAGTTTGCGCAGGATTTTTTCAGTGATGGTACGTTCTATATAGGTGTGCATATTGGAATCATATATTCCAATATGCACCATTGCAACCGTAAAACATTGCAAATTGGAACCACGCATTCCAATTTACCTAAAACGAAAGACCTCCCAGCATCAAACAACAGGCTATTTGGCGCGTACCTTAGCCTCCAGCCACGCCACCCATTGGGGAAATCCCTCTCCGGTCCTGGCGGATATGGGGAAAACAGGCATGTCGGGATTGACCTGGAGGATGCTCTTTTCGACGGTTTCGGTATTCAGATCCAGGTAGGGGATCAGGTCGATCTTGTTGATGAGGGCCGCATCGCATACCCGGAACATGAGGGGGTATTTGATGGGCTTGTCTTCGCCTTCGGTGACGCTGAGCATGACGACCTTCAGATCTTCTCCGAGGTCGAATTCGGCCGGACAGACCAGGTTGCCGATGTTCTCCACGATGAGCAGGTCGATGGCGTGAAGGTCCACGGCGGCCAGTGCCGTATCGATGACGTGGGCGGCCAGGTGGCATTCGCCGCCGAACTGGTCGGTGTTGATCTGCACCACCGGGGCCCCGCTTTGGGCCAGCTTGTCGGCGTCGTGGGTGGAGCAGATATCCCCCACGATGACAGCACAGCGCAGTTGGGGCATGAGGGACTTCAATGTGCGGATCAGGGCCGTGGTCTTGCCCGAACCCGGCGAGCTCATCACGTTGAGGACAAAAACGCTGTGGTCTGCGAATTTTTGGCGCATCTGATCGGCCGCCATCTTGTTGGCGTCCAGCACATTGCGCACCACCTGGATCTTTCTCCCGCCCGATCTGTGTGACTCGATAACCGGGGCGTGATCGCCATCGTGATGGTGGTGGGGTTTCTTCTGGTCGTGGTGAAAACAGCGCCGCTCTTTGAAAAGATTAAACATGCTCGTCCACTCCAATATGGGTTGTCGTGACAGTTTATTTATTCAAAACTTCTCTCCACATCTATCCATAAACAACTACTCTCCAAACAACTACTCTTCCACCAACTCTATGGATTCGATATCCAGCTCCCGGCCGGTGAGCATCTCAATGGAGCCGCTGCCGCACCCGGGGCAACTGAATACCGGATCTGTGATCTCCCACCGGTGCCGGCACCCGTTGCAGCTGGCCGACACGGCGATCTGTTCGATACGCAGCTGGGCGCCTTCGGCGGGCGTCTGTTTGGCGGCGATTTCAAAACAGAATTGGAGGCTCTGGGGCACCACCGCGGCCAGCTTGCCGACGTTGAGATTGATACGGGCCACTTTGGGATCTACCATATCGGCCGGTATGGACTCTGTGACGATGCGGACAATTTCCGTGGCGATGCCCA
Organism: Desulfobacteraceae bacterium; assembly: GCA_050118795.1. GTDB lineage: Bacteria > Desulfobacterota > Desulfobacteria > Desulfobacterales > Desulfosarcinaceae > JARRKU01. Next base: position 2,166 of record JASFKE010000442.1, read on the forward strand.
TTTCATGCATTTTCAGTAAAACCTGTTCAGTTACGGGGGTTACGACCCAAAAGTATCTGCGCAGACATCCCCCAAATCGGCAAGGTTCTCGCAAACGGTGATGCCGTTGGCTTTCATGGCGGCCACTTTGCTCTGTCCGGTGCCGCTGCTGCCGCTGATGATGGCGCCGGCGTGGCCCATGCGGCGGCCGGCAGGAGCGGTCAGCCCTGCGATGAACCCCACCACCGGTTTGGTCACGTTGGCTTTGATATACTCGGCGGCCTCCTCTTCGGCGCTGCCGCCGATCTCACCGATCATGACGATGCCTTCGGTGGCGTCATCGGCCTGGAAGGCTTCGAGGCAGTCGATGAAGTTGGTGCCGTTGACCGGGTCGCCGCCGATGCCGATACAGGTGGTCTGTCCCAGACCGGTGAGGGTCAGGGCGTGGACGGCTTCATAGGTCAAGGTGCCGGATCTTGAGACCACGCCGATTTTACCGGCTTTGTGAATGGCCCCCGGCATGATGCCGATTTTGCACTCTTGGGGAGTGATGATGCCGGGGCAGTTGGGTCCGATGAGACGCACCGGTTTATTGCGTATGTAATTTTTGACCTGCATCATATCCATCACGGGGATCCCCTCGGTGATGCAGACAATCAGGGGCACCAGGGCATCGGCGGCCTCCATGATCGCTTCGGCGGCAAAGGGCGGCGGCACGAAGATCATACTGGCGTTGGCCCCGGTGGCCTTTACCGCGTCTGTTACCGTGTTGAACACCGGAACGTCATCCATCTTCTGGCCGCCCTTGCCGGGGGTGACGCCGGCCACGACCTGGGTGCCGTATTCAATGCATGCCCGGGCATGGAACTGGCCCTCTTTTCCGGTGATGCCCTGTACTAACAATTTTGTCTCTTTATTGACGAGTATGCTCACGTTTCGATCCTTACTTGTTTGGGTTACTGGATGGCGGCCTTGAGTTTCTCAGCGGCATCTTTAAGGTCTTTGGCGTTGATCAAGTCCAGGCCGGAGTCGGCCAGAATCTTGCGCCCCTGTTCCAGGTTGGTGCCCTCCATGCGGATGATCACCGGAACACGCATGCCGACTTTTTCGGCGGCCTGGACCACACCGTTGGCCAGGCGGTCGCACCGCAGTATTCCCCCAAATATATTGATCAGGATTGCTTTGACATTTTCATCGCTTTGTAAAATCCGAAAGCCGTTTTCGATCTGCTCGGCGCTGGCGCCGCCGCCGACGTCGAGGAAGTTAACCGGCTTGCCGCCGGCATATTTGATGCAGTCCATGGTGGCCATGGCCAATCCTGCGCCGTTGACCATGTTGCCCACATTGCCGCCTTCTCCCAGGTGAATATAGTTCAGCCCAAAGCCGGAGGCTTCCACCTCGGTGGGATCCTCTTCATCGAGATCCCTATATTGCTGGATGTCGGGGTGACGGTAGAGGGCGTTGTCGTCGAAATCCACTTTGGCGTCCAGGGCGATGACCTCGTTTTCGGCGGTGAGCACCAGTGGATTGATCTCCACCATGGAGCAGTCGTATTGGACGGCAAATTGGTAGAGGCGCTTTAGCAGACCCCCAAAAGGCTTCATGCAGGCCTTGGGCAGGTTGAGTCCAAAGGCCACATTGCTCAGATGGTAGCCTCGGATGCCCAAGTTGGGATCCACATAGACTTTGATGATTTTTTCAGGCGTTTTTTCCGCCACATCCTCTATGTCCATTCCACCGGCCTCGCTGGCCATGATGACCATCTTGGCGGTGGCGCGGTCCGGCAGAATGCTCAGGTAGAGCTCTTTGGCGATGTTCAAACCCTGCTCTATGAGCAGCTTTTTGACCTGCTTTCCGCCGGGTCCGGTCTGTTTGGTCACCAGGTTCATCCCCAAAATGGCGTCGGCATAGGTGTTGAATTCTTCCGGATTCCCGGCGACCTTGACGCCCCCGCCCAGCCCTCTTCCGCCGGCGTGAATCTGGGCTTTGACCACCACCGGATAGGTTCCCAACCGCTCGGCAACCGCTTTGGCTTCATCGACGCTGTAGGCCACAGAGCCGTCCGGAACCGCCACGCCGTTCTTTCTAAACAGCTCCTTAGCTTGGTATTCATGGATTTTCATGTACAGGCCTCTCTCTATAAGTTCATTAAGTTCATTAATATTGGCTTTAAGATAATGCTTTTGGACTCTACTGCCGGTGGTTGCGGTATCACGATA
>JASFKE010000443.1:0-4360 GCA_050118795.1 Desulfobacteraceae bacterium
ACAACAAGACCATTGAAAAAGACCTGGCCCTGTTGTCCGGCCGGATTGACCGCCCGTTTATTTTTGTGGCGCACTGCCCGCCTTTTGATACGCCACTGGATATGCTCTCCAGCGGCGTTCATGTCGGCAGTATCGCCATTCGACGGTTCATCGAAAAATGGAGCCGGCGCAAAAAGCTGGTGGCCTCCCTGCACGGCCACATTCACGAATCTCCCCGGGTCTCAAAAAGTGCGAATACCCGCATCAACGGGGCGTTGTCTATCAACCCGGGGCAGGATCGCGACCTTCAATATGTGCTTTTGGATCTTCCGGACGGAGCCGGCCCCGGCGGGATACAGCTGGTGTAATAAGAGCAAATTGTTCTGCCGGCAGGTCTCTTGGACAGGCTACGACCCATCCTTGATATTGCTGAGCAATTCAGGATAGAGGTTGGCCATACATTGAGGGCAGATGGAGTGGGTTACCTCGGCTGCCGTATGTTCGTGGAGGTACTCTTCAAGGGAGATCCAAGAGGATTGCCGGTTGGAAGCACAGTTGGATCGACGGATTTTTCGGCAGTTCGAACAGACCGGAAGCAAGCCTTTCAGGGATTCAATCTCCTCAAAAGCTTGTTCGAGTTTCTGGTTTTTTTTCATCAAACGCTTGTTGGTCCAGGTCAGCTCTTCAGCTTGATTCTGGATCATGCGTTTGGAGTGACACAGATCCAAATGGGTTTGCACTCTCGCAAACAGCTCTGCAGTATTAAACGGTTTGGTGACATAGTCCACTGCACCGGCTTTGAATCCGCGTACAATATCCTTTTTTTCCGTCCTGGCTGTTATAAAAATAATGGGTATCTGTCGAGTACGGTCTTGCGCTTTGAGCCGTCGGCAGACTTCGTAACCGTCCATACCGGGCATCATGATATCGAGCAGGATCAAATCGACCTCATTTCCCATTACCATATCTATGGCCTGCAGACCGCTCGTGGCAAAGGAGATTAAATATTCGTCGCGTTGAAGGCTGTTGCCCAGCACTTTTATATTTTCAGGCAAATCATCAACAATGAGCAGTTTGAATTTGGTCGCGGGTTTCTCCATGCAATTACCTTTATTAGATCTTTTTTGGTGCCCTTGTTTTTTTATTATCGGCTTGGGGCTTTGTCACTTTAATGAATTTGACCAATTATCCAGCGCCTTACGGGCATTTTTATAATCCAGGCGGCGGACCGCATCGGCCAGGATGCAAAATTCATCTCGCTGGTACTCTCTGGGCATCATCTCTTTAAACTCGGCAAACCGGTCGGCGGCATCCAGCCGTCCCTGATCCAGCAGATCCGCCAATTGCCCAATGGCCTTATTGAGTTCATCCCAGTTCACAATGTGCCCTGCTTTGGCCTTATTGCCGACACTTTTATCCAGAGCTTGGTCGACATCAAAATCCGGCAGGTGGATACCCGGATCCGATCCAGCGTCGTCGCTTTGACTTTGTGTAGGCGGCGCCGCTCCTTTGCCCTGATTCACAGGTAACCATCCGGACATAATCGCATATAGCCGCCGTGGGGTGATCGGCTTGGACAGGTAATCATTCATACCGGCCTCAAAGCATTTCTCACGGTCCTGGGCCATGGCGTGAGCGGTCATTGCAATGATAGGCAGATTCTCAAATCGTTCATCGGCCCGGATAGATCTCGTCGCTTCCAGTCCGTCCATTTCCGGCATCTGAATATCCATCAAGACCATGTCAAATGACGCCTGATTGAGTCTTGTCAGTGCTTTGCGCCCATTATCAGCCACCGTAACGCGACAGCCTTTTTTTCTTAAAAACTCACAGGCGATCTTTTGATTGATCTCTTTGTCTTCAACAATCAGCACCTTTAGCCCCTTGAATTCATCTAAATTTATATCTTCATCCCCAGACCCGGTTTCGAGTGTTGAGCGTTTTTGCATGGGAGGCCCCAAACACTCCAGGATTCGTGAAGTGAGCGAGGAGAACAAAACGGGTTTTTCCAGTATCTTGTCTGCCTGTTTCAGCAAATTATTCCCGTCGATGTTTTCAACCTGTGGGGCAACAATTATAATTGGAATTGATTCGATATTTTTGACATCGTGAATAAAGCCATGCCTGTCGAAATCCGATACCTTCCGGTCCATTATGATCAATTCCGGACGCAGACCATCCTGTCGAAGGTTGACCAATTCAAAGTGTGCTTCCTCAATAGACCCGGCGGTTATGACATCAAAGCCCAAGGCGTTGAGCATGTGTCCAAGGACAGCCCGTCCGGTTGAATGACCATCAACGACCAGAACCCGTTTACCGGCAAAATCTTGATAAAAAGTGCGGTATGGACTGTTGTCTGTATCGGAGGATAATCCAAAACAGCCGGTGAAGGTAAACGTGCTGCCGTTGGCGTTTCGGCTTTCGGCTTTGATTTGGCCGCCCATCAACTTCGCCAATCGAGAACAGATGGCCAATCCCAACCCTGAACCGCCAAAGCGTCTTGTGGTGGAACTGTCCGCCTGGGTAAAAGGTTCAAACAGCAGCTCTATCTGGTTCTGGGTCAGACCGATGCCGGTATCTCTGACGTTGAACTCCAGGCAAACGGACGCTTGTCGCTTTTCGATCAATTTGATGAATAGTACAATTTCGCCGGTCTGCGTAAACTTGATGGCATTGGAGACAAGGTTGATAAAGATTTGGCCAAGCCTCAACGGATCACCTATCAGGTGGACCGGTATGTCGCTGGAATAATAAAAGAGCAGTTCAAGGTTTTTTTCGACGGCTTTACCCCCAAGCATATTGGCGACATTGCCCAAAACCTCTTCAAGGTTAAAGTTCATCTCTTCTAAATATAGCTTATGGGCCTCGATTTTGGAAAAATCCAAAATATCATCGATGATACCCAATAAAGAGATTGCTGATGCATGAACCCCCCTGAGATAATCTTTGGTCCGATCATCGAGCCGGTGGTTTTCCAGGGCCAGGTGGCTGAGGCCGAGGATGGAATTCATGGGTGTTCTGATTTCATGGCTCATGGTCGCTATAAAGTCGCTCTTGGCCCTGTTGGCGGCTTGCGCCCGTTCGGCCAATTGATTGGAATTTTCAATGGTTTGATGCAGACGTTGGTTTAACTGCACCAGTTCGGCGGTGCGCTCATCCACACGTGTTTTTAAGACCTTTTTGTCGATACGAAAGTGGTGCCGGGTGTGCTCAAACCAGAATGTCAACAACGACACAATACAATATGTTGTTATAAATCGTATCTTTAACTCGCCTCCATATTCATAGGCCGGGATAAACGGTATGGGGCGCCAAAAGATTACCAGAGCCGCCAGCAAGATGGCGGCGCTCCAAATAAGCCCCTCCTTTTTACCAAAAAAAGAGAAAGCGAGCAGCGGAAAGATGTAGAACCACAAGATCTTTGAACCATCACTGCCCCCGGTCTGGCACATATAGATAATTGAGACGGCGAAAATAGCGCTGCTGACCCGACAGACCATGCTCCCGTTCGCCAGCCTGTGCAGGAGATACCAGCCGGATGTTACACAACCAGATGAAATGAAAATATATCCCACCAGCCGATAATCGTTTTGGGAAATTGCGTAGAGTCCGTAACACACCATTATCGGCAATCCGATGATCAAGAAAATCGTATAGTGCTGCAAACAGGTTCTGTCATCTTCCGACCGAGGCGGGGCGGCATCGGTAATCGATGCAATGTGGGGAAAATGATCCAGAATTCGGTGAAACCAATTGGGTCGCGTTTGGAAAGTCTCTTTGGTCATGTTCTAAAATCGTTCACAGCCGTGCATGAATACCGGTGTAGTAATCAGAATTCTTATTCTACGCATTTCGAAGAGCCGTGCTATGATCTCATCAGAAGATGACTGAAACCGCATATGAGCTTATTGAATAAATATACGGTAAGGCAAAGCCCCCCTTAATTGAGTTTATCGGCCTGTTAATGATGAGACATGAATAATAAAATCGTGGTCAACAGTTGGTGCCGGCCTGGGAATGCGTGGATTCATCCGTTTTTCCTTCTGGACAACGCCGAAACAGGTTCGCCACCCCGCGTTTCAGGTCCTCCATGACCAAATAGAAAGAGGGCACCAAAATTAAGGTGATGCCGGTGGCAAATAGAATTCCGTAGCCCAGGGAGATGGCCATGGGGATCAAAAAGCGGGCCTGGCGGGAAGTCTCGAATATCATGGGGGCCAGTCCGCCGAAGGTGGTCAGGGTGGTCAGCATGATAGGGCGAAAGCGGTGGAGGGCTGATTCGTAGATCGCTTGGCAGGGCGGCATGCCGTTTAACCGGCGGCGGTTGGCAAAGTCCACCAGCACCAGCGAGTCGTTGACCACCACACCGGAAAGGGCCACC
>JASFKE010000444.1:0-4357 GCA_050118795.1 Desulfobacteraceae bacterium
TCCAGAGTCCGGATCAGAGTTGTGGTGGATGAGTGCGTTGATCTGGATTTTTCCCAATTCATCAAATATTTTGACGTTCATGGCGCCATCGTCAAAGGGAAATTGTCCGAGCAGGGTCGCCATGGTCGCCGGGTCGGCCCAATCTTCCTGCAATGAGTCGGTTTCGGAATCGATACGGTCTTTAACCAGTACCGCCATGGCCACATGGATACCGGAAGCGGTCATCTGCTCTAATGTCGCTCGGTCCCGCATGGCGGCGGCATTGAGCATATTGCTGCGTTCATTGCCATGGAGTTGAAGCGCGGCCGTCGCCATGATCAGCACCACCGAAAGCGCCATGACCACCGCCACTCCTTTTTCGTTCAGTGTTTTCACCAAGGTTACCTTTTGACCTCTTTAAAACGGTATGATGGCAGCGTTATTTTCGTTAAGAACGCATAGCTGAGATCTTCGGTGCCAACCGAGAGCTTGATGCCGATGGCGCGCGGCGTGCTGTATTCGGCATCATCCGATTCCGAATCCCACCCTTCATGTTCATCTCCATCATTGTCGATATAGACAAGTTCAAATTTACGAACCTGTTCACAAAGGATCGGATCGGTTTCGCTCTCTTCAAATTCTTCGGGGTAGGGGTACAGCGTATCCGCGCGGCGCAGGATGATGTCGTTTTCCGGTGTTTGTTGGGCGTAATAGACGATCTGTGCGATGCCTTCGTTTGCTCTATGGTTGAAAGGCAGGTGGGCCATGGAGGTGAAACGCAACCATCCATAGTAATCGCCACCGACATTTCGACTCTCCCCTTTAATATGGTATAACTCCGGATCGTCATCGATGTCCGGCGGACTGTAACGTGGGTAGGAAGCCACGTGAATGGCTTTAAGATCGTTTGCAATGCGGTTCATACAGGCACTGCCCATCTCATGCAGATCGGTACCCAAATTGATATGATCCGCCCCTTCAAATATCCCGCCGAAAGATCCCATCACCAGAGATACCACGATGGAGAGAATAAAGACGGCCGTCAAAATCTCAATGAGGGTAAATCCCCGAGGAGATCCCACGGTTTTAATCCGTGAGGAATCGGTATGTCCGGAGCTGATAACTGTTCTCATTATTTTTTTGTGTGATATCAATGTTGATGTGCACCAAATGGTAAGCATCCTCGGTAATTAACTCTGTGGGGATGTCCTCGATGGATATGCTCCACTGGTAGTTGGGGTGATCTTGTCCGAAATCACCCGATCCGTCTCCCAAATCCTTGAACTGCTGTGTTTCAATGTCCGCCAGTTTGGCTTGCGCCAGCTGAGGGGCGACGAGTAGGAACCGAGCCTCTGCGCTCATTAACATCGTTTGGCCCTGCAGCTTATAGATGCTGGTCAGCGCAATGGCAAGAACGGCCAATGCCACCATCACCTCAAGAAGGGTAAACCCTGCGCAGTGGTGGTGACAAGGAGCTCTATGGGTTAAATATCGATCCATTGGTCAAACATTTTTACTTTAGGCAGCAACGGTTCCAGTAGATAAGAAAATCGCTCGGCATCGTCGTTTTCCAGCTGGATCAATGCCCGATCTGAAAAGCCGGCCGGATAAAAGCGTATTTCAGCGCTACCCGTTGAGATCGTCTCCTGTTCCGGAAACTGAACATTGGTAATCTGCATCGACCGGTCGATTTTGAATGCTTTTTCCGCTGCGGCGGATAGTTGCTCCTCGCTCATGCCGTCAATGGCGATCCACATCTGCTGTTTATCCAAGTCGATGACCAGAGCCAGGCTTTTTTGTTTCTGGATGGCGGTGGAGCGCAATTGTCGAATGGTGTTAACCATCCATCGTGAGAGTTTTTTGGTCGGATCTTGAAACACACCGCCGTCGAATTTCGGAATGATGACCGCCAGCACAATGCTGATGAGCAGCATGACCACCATCAATTCGATCAGAGTGAAACCGGGGGAGCGTTTTGTTGTGTAATCGCTAGGCATATTCCTTAGACATATTCCTTGTAATCGATCCGGTCAACCGCTGTTGTCGTTGCGGGATGCGTCCGTGGAAAGCTTTTAAACCTCAACTGTCGATAATATCATAAAATATATCAATTCATTGCATAATATTGTTTACACGATCGGAATAACCGGTCTGATGTGACGATATGGGTGGTGATACGTTGGCATCGTTGAAACGATACGATAGACTTTAAGATTTGGTATCGTCCATCGGTCTCGAAGACTATTCCAGCTCCCAGCTATTGATATCTTTGTTAACGTCCTCTCCGCCGGATGTGCCGTCTGCACCGTAAGAGGTAATGTCAAAATCGTCATGAACGCCCGGGCACAGATAGACATAAGCATTGTCCCAAGGGTCTTTGTGGATCACTTTTTTGGTCAGATATCCGCCTTTTCTCCATTTTTTGGGGACATCACCGCTTTGGGGCTGGGTTATCAGTGCCTCTAGTCCCTGTTCGGTGGTGGGATACCGACCGGCATCGATTTTATACATTCTTAGAGCGGAACTCAGGTTTTCGATTTGGACCCTTGCTTTGGTTTGCTTGGCTGAATCCGTGTGGCCAAAGAGCCGGGGACCGACAATTCCTGCCAAAAGACCCAATATCAAAATAACCACCAAAAGCTCGATAAGGGTGAAACCTTTATTGTTTTCAATCATACGGTTGTTCATGTGAACTGTGCGCCTCCTCTATCTGTGAATTACAGCTTCCATGCGATTGCTGACAGCAATCATGTGCGTCCATTATATAGGTTTTAAGATAATAAATTGGGACTGTGTGACCGGTCGTTGGGGGTATTGCAATAGCGCTTGCTCCCTGGATCCTTGCCAAATTGATTATCTTAAAGCCTATGGCATTTGTGAATATACTGACTATCGGCCAAACTTTCAACCACTGTCTGCGCAGGGGCCGACGATTTCCCATAAATTATTTTCGGGATTATTTTACCAGGTTGCCCATCTCTAAGATCGGTAGAAAAATCGATAAGATGATGAAAAGAACCATGCCCGCCATGATCAGCACCATGATGGGTTCCAGCAAGGCCGTGAGTCGCATAATCAAGGTTTCAACCTCCCTTTCGAACACATCGGCCACTTTGTTGAGCATCTCTTCCAGGTTGCCGCTTTGCTCTCCCACCATAACCATTTGAATGGCCATGGGTGGAAATACATCTCCTGTATCCAATGCTTTGTGAAGAGCTTGGCCTTTGCTCACATCAAGGGCCGCATCTTCGATAATCTCTGCAATATGCACATTGCCCACCACATTTTTGACAACCCCCATGGCCGGCAGCATGGAGACACCGTTGTCCAGAAGCGAGCCCAGGGTCCGTGCAAAGCGGGCTGTTGACAGTTTTGCGCTCAATGGGCCGATCATGGGTAAAGAGTGGATATTTTTGTCCATCCAGTGACGTCCTTTGACACTTTTTCTCAGTGCCCGCAACCCTAAAAGAACACCCGCCCCGGCAATGATGAGGATCCACCAGTACGATTTGAACAGATCACTGGTGCCGATTAAAAGCTGGGTGGGCAGAGGCAACTCCTGGCTGATATCCTCGAATATGGATGTTATATTGGGAATGACAAAGATGAAAAGAAATACCATGATCAAAAAGCCGACCATCATGATCAGCAGAGGATAGATCATGGCTGTAATCACCCGGCTTTTGAGCTCTTCCTGCTTCTCGGTAATGTCAGCCAATCGATTGAGGACGATTTCCAGCGTGCCGGATGTTTCACCGACACGCACCATATTTACGAAAACGCCAGAAAATGCAGAAGGAAATCCATTGAGTGCATCGGCAAAACTGGTGCCTTCAACCACGGCGTCTTTGACTTTGGCCACCATTTTCTTGAGGCCCGGACTCGGAAGCTGGGCCATGAGGGCCTCCAAAGCCGATACAAGTGGGAAACCTGCACCTATTAAGGTGGCCAGCTGTCGTGTCATGATCGCCACTTCCGCGGGGCGAATGCGGGTAAAATACTGGGAGAATGAGAACGCGCTGCGTTCGCGCTTTTCGGTGGCGCCGTCCTTGACCTCTTTGAGCTTTACCGGAAAGTGACCTTCGGCACGGATTTTTTGTCGTGCGGCAACAGTTCCGTCGGCATCAATGATGCCGGTGACGGTTTTCCCTTTTGCATCCAGTGCAGAGTAATCATAAACAGGCATGGGAGGCCATACCTCTCATATTCAAAGGTAAATGGTTTTCACCAAATGGGGGCAGGTTACCCTCGTTTTTTGAGTGCGGCTGCAAAAAAACCGTCCATTTGATGCTTGTGCGGAGAAGTTTTTACAAAACCTTCCGAAGTCAGGAGCTCTTTTCCGTTCATCACCTGATCAAGTTTTGGGTGCTCTATAACA
>JASFKE010000445.1:0-4352 GCA_050118795.1 Desulfobacteraceae bacterium
AGCGTAATCTGCGGAATGGAGATCAAAAGTATAATCTCGCACAGATCGGCCACGATGAAAGGGACGACTCCCTTGAAGATGGTTCCCATGGGTTCGCCGGTGATCCCCTGAATAATGTACACATTGAGCCCCACAGGCGGCGTGATCAATCCCATCTCTGTGATTCGCACTACGAGGATGCCAAACCAGATAGGGTCAAAACCCAGGTTTAGAATCATCGGGTAGAACACCGGGACCGTCAGCAGTACAATGGCCATGGAGTCCATAAGGCAGCCCAGCAGGCCCACCACCACCAGAATCAAGACCAACACCACATAGCGGTTGACGGGCAGTTCGCCCACCCAGCTGGCCAGCTCGAACGGCAGGCGGCTGACAGAAAAAAAATAGCCTAGTATCATGGCCCCCAGCACGATGAGAAAGAGCATGCCCGTGGTTGTGGCAGTGTTCAGCAAACTGGACTTGAATGTGCTCCAGGATAATTTTCGTCGCAAAATCGTAAAGCAAAACGTTCCGAAAGCGCCCACCCCTGCCGCCTCGGTGGGTGTAAAAATACCCGTATAAATGCCTCCGATAACAATGACAAACAGCGCGATGACTTCCCATGTTTTGAAAAGGGCAACCAATTTGTCATTCATCGTTGCACGCGGCCCCGGAGGACCGAGTGCCGGATTATTACGGGTAATGATCATGATGGCAATGATATAGAAAACCGCTTCCAGTACCCCGGGTATGAATCCGGCCAGAAAGAGCTTGCCAATGGATTGTTCGGTAATGATGCCGTAAATGATCAGAATAACGCTGGGCGGGATTAAAATTCCGATGCTGCCGCCGGCGGCGATGGATCCGGTGGCAAGGGCCGGGTCATACTTGTACTTCTTCATCTCCGGCATGGCAACCTTGCCGAGGGTGGCGGCGGTTGCCAGACTGGAGCCGCTGATGGCGGCAAAACAAGCACAGGCCGCCACCGTGGCCATGGCCAACCCACCTCGAAAATGCCCCAACCATTTATGCACGGTTCGATAGAGATCTTCACTCATTCCGGAGGAAAAGGCAAAAGACCCCATGAGGATAAAAAGCGGGATGACGCTCAGACTCTGGCTGGAGAAGGTGGAGTAAGGCACCGTTCGCAGCAGCCCCAAGGCAGGATCCAGGCCCACGATATAGGCAAACCCCAAAAACCCCACGAGCCCCATACTGATACCGATATGCATTCGGGCGAAGATGAGAATAATCAGGGTGGCGATACCGATAAATCCAACCACCAGAGGACTCATTGTTTTTTAACCCCCGATAAGAATGCGAGCAAATGCACCGCAAGAATCAGAGCAAATGCGCCGATGCCGATGGCAATCGGCGCCACAAATGGATAGGTCGGTATCAACAAGACCGCCGACGTCAGATTTGAGGCTTTGACCTCAAAAAAATATAAAATGTTCTGCCAGGCGATGACCAAGACAAAAATCAAGGTGATCAAAGTGGTGATGATATCGGCAATATTTTGTATTTTCTTCGGAAATCGATCCAGGATAAGTTCCACAGCTACATGCCCTTTTTGATCGGCACAATAGGCGATACAAAAAGGTATCAGGATGGCCATCATGTACTCCACCAACTCAAAAGCGCCGGCCAAGGGACGATTTAATGCATAGCGCAACCCCACGTCCAAGGCCGTGAGAAACATCATCAGAGCCAGTACGGTGGCGCCGATGGCAATCAATACCCGGGTGATTTTTTTTACCCCCATTGTCAGCATGACCAGCCTTCCTTCACGGCCCAGAATATCATGAGCGTTGCTTTGGCAAGCACCTATTGGCTCAAGGAGACGGTAGTATCGAGAATCTCCTGGGCGTTGGCATATCCTTTGGCCTCCATCTTTTTCACCCATTGCTTCCAGATGGGCCTGCCGGCCGTATCCAGCCAACGTTGGCGCTCGGCATCGGACAAAGAGTAAAGCTCAACGCTTTTTCCGGCGGCTTTTGCCTTTTCCATCACCCCCTCCTTGGCGGTGTCGAAAAAATTGCGCCCCCAAAACTTGGATCCCGCCAGCCCGCTCACGCTCATGATGGCGTCCTGGATCTCTTTGCCCAGGCTGTTCCACTTGCGTTTGTTCATGGCAATGGAGAAATAGACCGCGGGAAAGGGTGTATCGGTAAAGTAATTGACGACTTCGTACAACCGGAACCCATGGATCGCTTCCCATGGCGCGCCCATACCGTCGATCACCCCTTTTTGGAGAGAAATATAGTTGTCCGGCATGGGGATCATCATAGGCGTTCCGCCGAGGGACTTCATCATTTCGGTGGGAGGCCCGCCCGTCATGCGGATTTTCAGCCCACGGATGTCTTCCATGACCTTCACCTGCTTTTTGGTGGTAATGAGTATGTAGGGGTTGCTTGTAAAGAGCAGCAAAATTTTATTGTCGTCAAACTCCTTTTGGATGGACGGATATTTTTCATACAATTTCCAAAGCACTTCACTGCCCTTTTCAGCCGTCTTGAATGGCAGGGCCGGTAAACTGACCACATCGGCAAGGGGGGTCATACCCGACCAGTATCCGTGAAAACACCAGGCGATGTCGGCAATACCGCTCTTGGTCGCTTCCCAGGCATCTTTTCCTTTGGTCAGGGTCTGACTGTAAAAAATCTGAACCTTGACCTTGCCGTTGGTTGCTTTTTCTACCTGCTTGGCCCAGGGCCCAATGGCATGCATCCCACTCCAGCTCGTGTCCGGGTTCTGGTTTGCAAAGGTCAATGTGATCGACTTGGCCGCGCCTATCGCCGCAAATCCCAAAACGACGGTGACGAGAACCACCCCAAGAAGCAAATAACGCTTATACATTGTAGCCTCCTTTCCCTATATGGGATTGTGTAAAAACCATCTAATTGGGCAACTACGAAGAAGTGGCCCCCATCACCGCAACGACAAGTAAAAATACCCCCTCATATACGCCCCCTTACAGCGGTGAGAACAGCGCGGATCGCGGCGTTGACGCCATATGCCGGGCCAATTCATCCAAAGATCCGAATGCCATGCAATCGGCCTGGCAATGTTTTACGCATGCAGGCTTTTGGCCTTTCTGATGGCGATTGATACACAGGTCGCACAGTTCGGTGGGAAAAGGCAGGTAATCGATGGCCACCGGTTTTTTAACGGCGGCATAGACATATTCAGTTACCTTGATCCCGCATTTGCCCACCGGGAAATCGTGTTCCTGTTGACAAGCCACTTCACATGTATGACAGCCGGTGCAATACTCATAATTTATCAGAAGTCCTTTCTTAGACATTTTGAATCGCTCCTATTGGGTTATCTCGGACAAAGTGACAAGGGTGGTCTTGTACTGTCCTCCGCCAAATCCCGAGGCGCTGTGTTGCGGGCCCGGCACAATCTGATTGATCTGATAGTCCCAAACCCCGAACAGATCCGGCTCGCTGCCTTCCATTTCCGGCATCCACCATCCATGCTGGGTTTGAACCATTTTGGGATGCACCCTTAACGAAATGCGGACTTTACGTTTCACCTGCCCGAGATCGTTCTCCAGATAGATCCACTGCCCGTCATAGACGCCATATTGACTGGCGGTGTCCGGATGAATTTCGACATACGGATCGGGGTTCTTTTCCCGTAACCAGGGGATCATGCGGTGCTCTGAATGAAAAAACAGTGGAGACCGGGCACCGGTGATCATGATCAGGGGATATTTTTTGTATAACTCCGGCGTTCGGACCGGGCTCTGGGCCGGTTCGTCAAAATAGGGCAAGGGATCCAATCCCCAGCTTTCGTAAACTTTGGAGTACAACTCCACCTTGCCTGTGTCGGTATTGAATCCCGGTTTACCATCCGGTCGTAAAAGTCCCCTTTCGTGTCGACGGTAAGGGCGGGAAGGATCACCCTTGGGGGGCATGGCTTGGGAACCGTTTTGGACCAACTCATCAAAGGTAAGCCCAGCCACCGAAAGGCGGTCATTGATCAGCTCTTTGACGGTTTTGTATTTGCAGTCCGGGTTCAGGCGATTGGCCATCTCGATATTGATCTCCCAATCAGATTTACACTCCCCCACTTGAATGGTCTTTTGCATAACCCCCAACGGCACCCACCACGATCTGAAGCTGTCCTTCTCGGCAAAGGTGGCGGCCGGTAGAACAATATCGGCCAGGGCCATGGTGGTGGGGTTGTGAAAAAGATCCACGACCACAACAAAATCGAGTTTTTTCATGGCGTCATAGTGCAATTTGGCGCGTGCCGCCTGGCCGCCCAGAACGTTGGCCGTCTGTATCCAGGCGGCCTTTATGGGGTAGGGTATTCCGGTATCGATCTGTTCAATGGCCATATCGGGCTGGGCCCACCCGCGG
>JASFKE010000446.1:0-4343 GCA_050118795.1 Desulfobacteraceae bacterium
TGTTGCAACAAGACCTGCTCCAAGGGATGTGACGATTCCGCAATGGAAATCTATGAGTGGACACAATAAGGCGTTCAGCCTGAAACAAGATAAGGGTTCATAAACATGCAACACGCGTGTTTGTTACCCTAACAACTGAATTATGATTTTGAAGACATAGCCTTACGGCTTTTGGCCGCATAGCGGTGCAACAAGAAGTGAAGGCGCAAGGGCATTCGCTGGTATGCGATGTCCACTGCGCCCTTTTTTTGGGCTAACTTCACCACAAGAAAGGAGTCTCGCTATGGCCAAAGTTGGAAAACGTACCAGTAGTAATTGGATGATCGGCGCCCATTCGGTAAATTCCTATAAAGACAGGGTAGACGATCCGGCTGTCAAGCGCAAGAGACGCACCAGCAAGGAGATCCGCCGGGTGATCGCTCAAGCATTGAACCGCGTCCGATACGATGGCCGTACCGTCTATCTGTGCGCAGACAGTTTCCGGGGCAAGCCAAAGCCCAAGACCCTATACCGGGTGGAGCTGTTTAAAGACCGTTACTATGTCCTGTGTAGTGAATACCAAGTCATATCGCTGTTTTCATCCGAGATGATTGCCAACGACGCCCAAAGGGGTGGATTGGCATTTCGCGACAGTGAGCCTTTTGAAGAGCTAAGACCCTACTATCAGCAAACAGGGATAAAATAAATGGACATGTTAATGCCGCCAATAGCGTGTACCGGATTAAGCACTGGCAGGATGAAGTATGAAGTGCCTGAAAGCCTTGAAAACTACCTGACGGCTATTCTGCGAATAGAAAACCGGAATTCGAAGGTGCGGGTGAAAGATATCGCGTGCGAATTAGGATTAAAAAATGGTTCTGTGGTGGGTGCCTTGAAAAAATTAGATGCCTTGGGTTTGGTTATTTACCCAGCCTACCGGCCGATTAACCTGACGGAAGATGGCCGACGACTTGCAGAATACATTAGTTGGCGGCGTGGTATCTTGGTTCGTTTTTTTATGACTGTTTTACACATAGAGCCCGAAGTGGCGAAGGCATCGGCGAACCGAATCGGCCATGGCTTAAAGGATGAGGTTATCGAGCGCATGCGGCGTTTTATGGCGGAAACATACGCCAATTTGGCGGAACCTTTAGACGTTTGGTGATGATCGCAGGTGGATACATTCCAAGTAGAAGCCATCATATATTTCATCTTTTTTTTGGAGAAGGAGGTGTAAAAAATCATCGCAGTTTTTGTTCTATCGTCTCATAGACGGTAACGGATCATTTACTATTTTGTAAATTTGAATTGTGTATCTTAAAGGAGTATAGAACTGATGAAGAAAGTAATGTTTGTTGTAATGGTTTGGCTGTTCTGCTGTTCAATTATCGCTGCACCTGTCGCCGCTGAGGAGATGTCGAACGTAGAATTGACTGAAAGGGTTAAGAATTTAGAGGATAAACTTGGTACCGACTCTGGTGGGCCGAGGTGGTTTGACCGGATTACCATCAGCGGCCTAATCGAAGCCGAAGCCGGCTTTGTCAACAACGATTATGACGATCCGGCCACTGAAGATACAGATGAAAGTGATATCGCACTGGCAACGGTGGAATTGGGCATCAATGCCGAAGTACACAAATATGTCAGCGGTCATGTGCTCTTGTTATGGGAAGAAGATGATACCGAGCCCATCGATGTTGACGAAGGGTTTATCACCATCCACGGTGCGGATGTGGTGCCTCTGTACCTCAATGCAGGTAAGTTCTATGTGCCCTTTGGTAACTTTGAAAGCCACATGCTCAGCGATCCCGTGACCCTGGAATTGGCCGAAACCAATGAATCGGCAGTTCAAGTGGGGTTTGCAAACGATTGGGTCGATGCCAGCATTTCCATTTTTAACGGGGATGTAGACGAAGCCGGAGAGGATAGTGAAATTGACAGCTATGTGGCAAGTGTTCAGGTCACAGTTCCGGACGACACGATTCCCAATGTGGGACTAAGCGCCGGTGTTTCCTATATTTCCAATCTCGCGGACAGCGATACGCTTGTGGACGAACTGGCTACGGCCAGCACCGTCGAGGATTACGTTGACGCATTTGGCGCCTATATCCATGTCTCCTTCAAAGAGATGTTTTTCGTGAAAGCCGAATACATAGGAGCCTTGGACAAATTTGATACGGCCGATTTTGCCGCGATCGGCGGCGGTACTGAAATAGAGCCCAGCGCATGGAACCTGGAAGTGGCCGTCGCGCCTATAGACAATCTGGAAGTGGCCGTGCGCTATGCCAAAACCGATGATATCCTTGGAGGCATTGACGATGCCGGGGCCTTTCCCGAATCTCAATACGGCATTACCGTTGCTTACGGGCTCTTCGACAACACTACAGTGGCACTCGAATATCTGAAAAACGACTACGAAAACGATGATGAGGCGACTGTTGTGACAGCTCAGCTTGCCATCGAATTCTAGTCCGAACATTGCGCTTTAATGGCCCCCGTGCGTGTTGATCGGCTCCACCACGCTCACCCCGCCCATAATACGGGCATAATACGGGGCGAGCGTTCTCAACATATTTAGATTCTAATTAGCTTGCAGTGTAGGTTTGAAAATGGGCAGTTTTTCAATCTGCTCGTCATTGCCGGCAAAAGGTCTTTTTCTAAAAGAAGATTTGAGGCAATAGGTTTCTTAAGGTAACCACAAGATTTTGCAGACTTCCAGAATTACATGCATCTTGCCACCCCCACAACTATCTGAGTTGACGCCGAAATTGCATTTAACATATGGATAACCGATTATTGTGTAACTAATCAATGAACAGGCCAAAGCAGTTGCGTCTGGTATTTGGTCGGATCGGGCTGTTGTTCTGGGCCGATCAGGTAGATTTCGCGCGTGGGTCCGGCGGGGTAATAACCGTTGGATTGCACCCATTGAAAAAACATGTTCCAGGCGTCTCCCAATTGTTCATAGGGCCCCGTGTGTATTGCGGAAGCCATTTTCCCGCCCGCGAGAGTAATCAGTTGAATCAGTTCGTTTGCGTTGGGCACCTTTGTTTCATTGGCGACCGGCACGGCGACAGCGATTTTCCATTGGGAGCTTGGCTCGGTATAGTAAAGAGAAAGGGGTGGGCCTATCGGTTGAATACCCGCGCCGCCCATATAAGCGAAGACTTTTCCGAACATGGCGTCCATATCCTGGCCTATTGTCTCCTTCGTGGAGGTTCCCTTTAGCAGCAGGACTGTTTGTTCTCCAACGTTTTTGATTTGAACCTGGGCCGAATGATTTTTCATAATATTGCTCTCCTTTTTTCAATTCTTGCAACTAATCGGTATGTTTTAACCATAATAATTTTTTGATTAAAGCTGATCAACATCATTCTTGCCTATTTTCAAGTCTAATCAAGTACGTTCTGGCTATCCCACAAAATCGGACCGCACTGTTTCGTGTGATACCTTGCCACTGTACGTAACAAACCGAATTTACAGGTATGTTCTGAATAGCACAGCAGGCCGCTAAAATTAAAGAAATGCATTTAAGCCTATGCTCTTTCTGACGCCGGGCACCATCTATAAAGTGTTGGAATAGAAACCCCGAGATTATGGGCAACATCTCGCGGCGGCATGCCCTCGGCTAAAAGCTTCTTAGCGGCCTCAACCTTGCTGGGCGTCATGCTTCGCTTTCGCCCACCAATGCGGCCACGCTTTTTTGCCGCATCCAAACCGGCTTTTGTGCGTTCAATCAACAACTCGCGTTCCATCTGAGCTAGTGATGCCATCACATGGAAAAAGAATCTACCTGCTGGAGTGTTGGTATCTATGCCATCTGTAAGGCTCCGGAAATGAATCCCATCTTTTTCCAGCTTTCCGACGAACTCGATCAATCCTTTCAGATTGCGGCCTAAACGATCAAGCTTCCATATTATAAAGGGTAGGTTGGATGATGACGCTAACCAAGGCTCAAATTGTAGAAAAGATCGCCGAAAGAAACGGTTTAGCTAAAAACACAAGCACAAGGATCGTAGGAAACCTGCTTGAGATCATCAAGCACGGCTTGGAAACTGGCGAAGACGTGCTGGTCAGTAACTTCGGTAAATTTTGTGTGAAAAGCAAGGAACAGCGCCGCGGCCGAAACCCGGCCACCGGCGAAGATTTACCGATATCAGCGCGCAAGGTGGTCACCTTCAAATGCTCGGGTAAGCTAAAAGATAAAATCAACAGGCAAAGCCCGGCACGTTAAAAACGGCCATACCAGCAAGGCCAAAGCGAATCGGGCCTGTCAAGCAGCCGGGCCTGCAAAACCTTCACAGTGTCTGATAAGGTGCATTATGTAGGCTTATGTAATTATACGTAATATACGTCATGTTCAG
>JASFKE010000447.1:0-4300 GCA_050118795.1 Desulfobacteraceae bacterium
CCAACAGCAAACGCCAAAAAATTCATGGAATTTGTATCAGGTACAACAAGTGACACAGAAGCTTACGGTTTGTCACAAATTCAACAATTACGTTCAAAATTTCTCGAAATTAAAGGCGATACGCAAGAAGGCGAACCGCATGAATAAATGATGAAATAGGTAGCAGTTTAGGATTTTTGAAAATTGCTGCAGTAATCCCGGCGGCTGCTGTAATTACTGGAACTATCTGTATTGGAATGGCTCTGATGGCAATCATGTATATGACAAAGGCACTGTTAACGACTACTTCTATTATCTGCAGTTGAGTTTGAAAGGACCAAGAGATGAAACGACTACTATGGGCAGTTTTATTTATTACGATGTGCGCGTCCGTTGCCACGGCGGTGCCGCCGTTGCAACTTTATCCGAGCCGGATTGACGATTCGCGCATCATGCACGCTGATGACACCTTAGCCGGCATCGAATTGTATAATGGTAAAGAAAATTGGATCATCGGTGGAACAGAGGCGCCGGAAGGTACCTACCCGTGGATGACGGCTTTACTTAGCAAGTCGACTCAGATGCAATTCTGCGGGGGAAGTCTGATCGCCGAAAACTGGGTGTTGACGGCGGCGCACTGTGTTGACGGCGGATCGGCGAGTAACCTGCAAGTGTATATCGGCGGTGTCAGTCTGACCGACCTCAGTGGCGGTGAATTGCGCGATGTCAGTCGGATATATGCTCACGAAGAGTATGACAGTCAGGCGATTACCAAAGATATCGCACTGCTGAAACTGGCCGAACCGTCGACCATGGAACCCATCGACCTGGCATCGGTCGCGTTGGATGAGGGCCTCGCAGATGGTACGAGTCTGTGGGCCGCTGGTTGGGGGCAAACGGGAAAGGATGAAGATTCCCCAGCTGCCGAAAATCTGATGCATGTGGAGGTTCCCTTGCGGAACCATGATGACTGTGCGGCCGAATATGAGGATCTCGACGGCGTGACGATCACAGACAATATGATCTGTGCCGGCGATACGGATGGTACAAAGGATTCCTGTTATGGGGATAGCGGTGGACCGCTGATGGCGGAGGGGAGCGGCGACGATTTGGAATTGTTGGGCGTTGTGAGTTTCGGCAGTTCCAAAGGTTGCGCCGCTGGAACCCACCCCGGCGTTTACACCAGGGTGTCTGGCTATCTCGATTGGATCGCCGGCAAAATGGATGGCAGCGAGGTTCCTGACATCAATGTGTCGGCCACCAATCTTTTCTTCGGCTACCTTGGGGCGGGACTGGAGTCAACTCGGGAGGTGACCCTGGCCAATGACGACGACTCACCTGTGGTTATAGAAAGCACCGAGTTGTCTGGTGATCCCGAATTCACCATTAAGTCCGATGGCTGCGACCAAAAGGAGCTGGCAGCCGATGAGCAATGTACAGTCGTCATCAGATTCTTCAATGAGGAAGCGGCCGAGAGTGCGGCTAAGCTTAAAATCACCACAAGCAGCACCGAAACTCCGGAATTTACCGTCAAAGCCCAAGCAGTGACATATCCCGAAGCTGATTTAGGCGAGGCGCTGGACAACACCAAGCTCCCCTGGTTCTCATCCGCCGACAATCCGTGGGAAGTGGTCACCGACAGCGGTCATGTCAATGGTAGTGCCGCCCAATCGGGAGAGTGTGAGGATGGAGAATATTCGGACCTGGTCTCGCGGGTAACCGGTCCCGGTACCTTGACGTTCAGCTGGAAAGCATCAACACTGGAAGAGTCAGATATCGTCGCTTTCTTTGTCGATGATAAGAATATCGCCTTTATTTCCGGCGAGACCGACTGGGAAACAATGACCGTGGAGATTCCCGAGGGCACCCACGAATTACTCTGGTATTATGATCGGTGGGCGGGAAGCACCACCGCCTTAAACGCCGGTTTCCTGGATAATGTTCAATATACTGCCGACGACTCCGACGACGACTCCGACGACGACTCCGACGACGACTCCGGCGACGACTCCGACGACGAACCAACAACAGAGTGCAACGCTAGTGACCTTCTGGATAAGCTTCTTTCCATAATAACTGCATTGCTTGCAATGATCACTGAGTTGCTGCCCCTCTAAGCAAGGTAAGGGCCTATCTCCTTGAACCAGCATCTTCAAGGATACGAGGAGCCCGCCAACTTGCTGTTGCCCCAAATAGGCCCTCTCCCTCTGGGAGAGGGCCGGGGAGAAAAGAGATCGGCGCTTCAGATGTACGCTTAGCGACCTAAATCTCTTCTGCTTTGGCGATAAGCCTGTCGAAGGTTTCAACATTCACAACGGGCGATGTGACAAACCCGATGCCGGTCAGTTTGTTGAGCTCCACCGAGGTTTTGAAGGCGTTCTCAGCCTCTGGGAAATCGAGGGTGAATACCAGGTCATGCTCTCCCATGACGGCATACATCGATACGATCTTGCCTTGGTTAAAAGATAAGAATGATCTTTTTTACCCCGGATCTTAATAGTAATAGGTAAAAGCCTTTAGGACACCAAATCCCTCTTTGGAAGGGATTTGCAGCAAAGCTCCCAGCCGGCGTACCCTTGGCGTCGAAGTTTCTGCATCGTGCTGAAGACTTTTGCAACAGTGGGGTTTACTCTATATCGATCAGGAGAATTGTGATGAAACAGTTTGCAATCGGCTTATTATCCCTAACCATCCTGCTAGTTGAAACCGTAAACGCCCAAAAATTGACCATTTACACCGAAGAGTTCCCCCCTTTCAATTTCACTGAGAAAGGCCAGATAACCGGAGTATCCACTGAGATTGTCCGCCACGTTTTGGCCGACACGCAAATTCAATATCGCATCAAAAGCCTGCCCTGGAAACAGACCTACAAAAAGGCCCAGCAAGAGCCCAACAGCTTGATTTTCTCGATCAGCCGCAATCAAAGTCGTGAAAAGTTATTTAAATGGATCGGTGTCATCACGCCGACGAGTTACTTCGCAATGGCTTTAAAGAAACGTAAAGATATTAAGATCGTATCTTTGGAGGATATGAAAAAATATAAAATCGGAACGACCATGGATGATATCGTTGAGCACTGGCTTGTCGGCAAAGGGTTCGATACGAACGATTTTCATAGAATAAGCGGTGATAATGCGACATTAAAAAATTTTAAGAATTTGTTAAATCATCAAATCGATATATGCCCCTTCCCCGATGCAGTGGCTTACCACATCACGCGAAAGCAGGGCCACGCCAATCCGAGTTTATTGCTCAACAAAGCGTTTCCAATTGAAGAACTTTCCGGCGGGTACCATATGGCCGCAAGTCTAAAAACCCCCGACAGCGTTGTTTCAGAAATATCCCGGGCGCTTGCCAGGTTTAAACAATCGGATGACTATTTTAAAATCCTTGCCCATTGGGGTGTCGACGCCATGGCTGTAAAAACAGATGCGCCAATAGCCAAGATGATCTACACACTTAAGAATTTCAATCGTATCACCACCATTGGTTATCTTGCCACTGATAAAATGGCGGCGCACCGAATCGGCGGCATGTACCGCAAGGAGATGACAGAGCAATTCCATGAAGCATATGTGAGCACATTTCATCAATGGCGTAAACAATACGAGAAGATGCAGAAGAAAGTTGATGCCCTGATAATTGGAGATATCAAAGGCATCAAAGGTTGGGAGGACGGACAAGCCCGGAAATTGGTTCAGACCTCGACTACCATTCTCACAGCATCTTTACAGGAAGCTGTCAGCAACTATGCCATGTTCAGCTTTGAGGGAGATGCTTTTATCATCAACAAAAAAATAACCCGGAATTTAACAAAAACCATCCCGCAGAGTTACTTTAAAAAGGCAACTAAAATTATAAAGATAAAAGATAAAAAGATAAAAGAAAAGATAAAAGATAAGAACTTGCTTTTTGTGGGCCCAAGTATGCCAAAGGCACAATTGTGTGTCAACCAGACAGGACATACAGCATGCTGTATGTCCTGTCTGGTTGGGCGCAGCGGACATAAAGGCCTGATATAAGTGTGTTGGGCGATTTTGAACAAACCTGCAATGATAGGAAAAAAGATGGCAATTTACCCGTTTTTTTGCAACAGTTCACCTGCATGACGGCAAAACCATAGCCGTCATTATTATTCATTGGGTCCAATAATCGATGGGCGTCAGTTGCGAATAGGTGTAATCGTAAGTCAGTTCAGTGTCAAAGCCGGCAACTGATCATCGGCGCCGGCCTTTTTGCGCATGCCTCGCGATTTATTTGAATAGTAGCCGTATTATGCGGAGTTCAAAATTATGCTGAGTTTGATATTCCATCCTTCCTG
>JASFKE010000448.1:0-4293 GCA_050118795.1 Desulfobacteraceae bacterium
CCTAACTGGGAATATCCATCATGCCCCATCGAAAATGACCCTTTCTCTCACTATTGAACTCCGCTTTGGCAATTTTCCGCGCCAAATTGGCAAAATTTCGACTGGCCTTGGTCAGCGGAGCAAGTTCACTGACCATTTTCTGCTGCCGTACACCTTTTTTGAGGTTATCATCCAGTACCACACCGCCATAATAATCGATGGTGACATCCAGAAATCGATCAGCCACCAAATTCAACTGGCGGAACACATCATCTGCCTCGCCATCGCTGGCAGCTGCATTGACGATGAGCTTGAATTGATCTGTACCGTATTTGACGGAAAGTACTTTCATCAATGCATAAGCGTCCGTTATGGAAGTCGGCTCAGGGGTGGCGACAACGATAATTTCATCCGCATTGATATTGAAATAGAGAACGTTGGAGGAAATTCCGGCGGCCGTATCAATGAACATGATATCGAAGTTACGAATGAAACTTTCGAGCTGGCCAAATACCACCTGGCGATCGTGTGCTGACAAAGAGGTCAGCTCTTGTATACCTGAGGCCGCCGGCAGTATCTGCATACGGCCCGGACCCGGAACAACAATCTCTGAAATCTGCTTTTCACCCCGCAGGACATGGGACAAATTGTATTCTGGCGTGAGACCCAAAAGGACATCCAGGTTCCCCAGCCCCAAGTCGGCGTCCAGTATTAACACTTTTTTTCCCAAGCGACTCAGTGTGAATCCCAGATTGGCAACGATATTGGTTTTACCCACACCGCCTTTACCGCTGGTAATGGCGATAATCTTAGGTCTTTTCTGTCGATTGTCCCGGCGATGGCCGTTTTTTTCATTCGATTTGCTCATCATATGCTTCTTCAAATCAATAACGTTATGGGATTGATCCTTTTTTTTCATGTTTATCAGCACCTATTGCCGGCGAACCCTCTTGCCAGGCGGTCTATAGGTTTGGGAACAATTAATTCGCTGGAGCACATTCGACATGGTTTGAACTGCTGCCCCATTGCTTCTGCCGGATCCTTGAATACAATCATATTCTCTGTATTGATGCGTTTTACGGCGTTGCAGTCGTGGAGATGAAAAATGTCGGAGTTTCGATTTGCGACGTAGTATGGAAAATTCTCCGGCTTACGTTTCTGTAGTAGGGTTATCGGACGATGATCATCACTGTTTTCACTTTTATCGTGTGGGATCAGCAGCATGGCCAAATGGTCCGCTGAACACACCTGGAGTCCATCGGGTATTTTGGGGCTGTCGGAGAGATAGCCGATGGGCAGTTTGTGACGTTGCGACAGGTTGATCATGCTTCCGAAATTAGAGGCCCAATCCAACCCCGTAAAAAAGAGGCTATCTATATTAAAGGGCCTGAAATATTGTATTATTTGCTCCATGGCGTTCTCTTGCATGGCGGCGTTGAGCAACAGGAAACTTTCGGAATCATCCAAAAAGGAGAGCAGGCGCCGAAGCTCTTCACGTTGAATGTGATTGTCAGGTGAAATACCCGGTGTGTCGATGATAATGAGTGAGTACGCTTCAAATTGGCTGATCCCATCTTTCAACGCCTCAAGGGTAAACGCCGTCTTAAAGGGAACGCCTATGATTTTTGAAAATTTTTCCAACTCTGTGGCGCCGGCGACCCTGTGGTTGTCGAGACTCATAATCGCGACGGCATTTGGGGTTTGAAGGGCAAGTCGGGCTGCCATTTTGGCGACGGCACACGTTTTACCCACCCCGGCTGGGCCGATCATGACAACCTGTTTTTGTCTCCCGGGCTTGCTTGGGTGTAACGATCCCACGATATTTTCAGCTTGGATCACCTGGGATAGCGCCTGGTGAAGCTCTTGGGCATGGACGCCTTGTTCGGGCACCAGTGTGCGTATCTGTTCATCCCATTGACCGGCCAGCTCTTCGTTCAAACCCGCCTCCATCAAAAGCCGGAGATAGGTATCTTCCATTTTCTGCTCTGAATCTCCTGTGATTCGCTCTACAATTTTGGGTTTAATAATCTTTTGGCCTGTTTTGGTGATCGGATTGAACTTTGTGAAGATGTTGTTACCTGTGGTGTCGAGGTCCTGTGTTTTGCTGTATGCGGTGTTTTTGGCAAACTGCCCCTTGCTGTTCGCCGATGGGTGTCGATCTGTTTGAGAGGCATTTGATTTGTTGTCGGCGGCCGCCGTCACCACGACTTTCCGAGAGCTCTTCTTCCCTAAAAAGCGTTGACTTTTTTTATGGGTCTTGGCGGATAGAATAACAGCCTCGTCACCGAATTCTTTCTTGATTTGCCGTAAAGCTTCCGACATGCTTGTTGCTTCAAAGCGTTTAATTTTCATCGACCAACTCCACGATGCCTATGGATTGAATTTTTACGTTGGGCACAATTTCATCATAAGACAGGACAGTGATGTTGGGCATGAAGCGATCCACCATTTTTTTGAAATGGAGCCTGATTTGAGCCGAACATAACACCACCGGCTGTAAATTCATGGGGCCGAATTTTTCCAACTGAGCAGCCAAATTCCTCATCATCAGTTGGGCCAGTTGCGGATCGATGGAGAGAAATTCTCCTTGATCATTACGTTCAATGGCTTCAGCCACCCGGCGCTCTAACGGATGACCCAGGGTAACCACCATCAACTCGTTTTCAGGCGTGATATATTGATGGGTAATAGTGCGATGCAGCGCGTGTCGAACATGCTCAGTCAGAATATCGAGCTGTTTGACAACGGGCGCCCAGTCGGCGATTGCTTCAACAATGGTCAAGAAATCGCGGATGGGAACCTGTTCCATGACCAGGTTCTGCAATACCTTCACCACACCGCCGAGGGAAATCAAGTTTGGCACCAGCTCTTCCACCACTTTCGGATGCGACTCTTTTAAGGTATCGAGCATGTCTTGCACTTCTTGACGGCCGATGAGTTCATGGGCATGCCGTCTAATGACGTCAGAGATGTTGGTGGTCATGACCGTTGCCAGATCAACAACCGTGTATCCTTTGGCAATGGCCTCTTCACGATGTTGTTCTTTGATCCACAGTGCATCGATACCGTATGTGGGTTCGGTGGTCGGGATGCCGCGAATTGAATCATCATCCGCACCCGGATTCATCGCCAAATAGTGATGTGTCATCAGGTCGCCGCCTCCGACTTCATTGCCTTTGAGCAAGATGCGATATTGTCCGGGTTTCAGCTGCATGTTGTCTTGAATATGAACGGATGGAACGACGATGCCGACCTCTTGTGCAATTTGCTGCCGAATGGATTTTATGCGATTGAGCAATTCACCATCCTGTTGCACATCCACCAGCGGAATCAATGAATAACCGATCTCGAGCCCAATGATATCCAATGGCGGCAGCGGTTTGAAATCATCGTGGCTCAGGGGCTCATCCTGCTCATCGGGAGCAAGTGCCTCGCTTTCAATTTCAAGGTTGGTTTGCCGATCGTTCTGGTAGACAAAATAGGCGACAACTCCTGCAATAATCGCCAACAATAAAAACGGCAGGGTGGGCATACCGGGAATCAATCCAAATAGGAAAAGGATTGCTGCGGTGACTGCCATCACACGAGGTCGTTTAAACAATTGAGAACCGATTTCCCGCCCTAAATTACTTTCAGATCCAGCTCGGCTGACAACGACACCTGCTGCTGTGGAGATAATCAAGGCCGGGACCTGGCTTACCAGGCCATCGCCAATGGTTAATAAGGTATAATTTTGGGCAGCGTCTGAAAAGGACATGCCATTTTGAAACACGCCGATGGCAAACCCGGCAATAATATTAATGAAGGTGATGATGATGCCGGCAACGGCGTCGCCGCGTACAAATTTATTGGCACCGTCCATAGATCCATAATATTCGGATTCACGTGAAATTTCCGCCCGGCGTTTACGGGCTTCTTCATCATCGATTAAACCTGCATTCAAATCGGCATCGATGCTCATTTGCTTGCCCGGCATGGCATCCAAAGTAAAACGGGCCGCGACTTCTGCAATCCGCCCTGCGCCTTTGGTAATGACGACAAAATTGACGACGACCAATATGATGAAAACGATAAGTCCCACCACATAGTTACCACCGACCACAAAACTCCCGAACGCCTTGATCACGCCGCCGGCGGCCTGTACGCCTTCGTTACCATGCAGCAGGATCAACCGGGTAGATGCGATATTGAGTGCCAACCGAAACAAGGTGACCAACAGCAGGATTGATGGAAACGCAGAAAAATCCATGGGGCGGAACACGTACATCCCAACCAGCAATATAACGATGGCAAATGTGATATTGAAGGTTAAAA
>JASFKE010000449.1:0-4284 GCA_050118795.1 Desulfobacteraceae bacterium
CTCTTTCCAGCGGTGCCAGTAAATCTGATATTGCAGCACGCCGCCGGTGTCGTACACTTCTAAAGATTGGATTTGATGCGTTTTTGCATCCACCCTGAGTTTGGCCACAAGACGGTGCCATCGATTTTTTAAAACAATGATCTCCCGGGGACCATCTCTGTCCGAAATAGCAGCGGCTGCATGGGACGGCAGCGGCACGCGGCCCGAGAGCAGGGCTTGGAGATCCTCAAGCCCCAAAGGAAGATGAATGACCGGCTCTAGCGCCTTTGGCGATTGACGGATACGATAGTGCTTGTGGTTCGCATGGGACAAAATGGATATATGTTCACCATCCCCGGCCAAACTCGTCAGGGGGGCCCCCAATGTGTTCAGCAACTCCACGCGCATTTTATCCGGCCTTACGCCTGCGTATGCAATGCGCCCTGATCGCGATTGCCCCGGGGATGCCAATCGGACGTTGGCCAAACCTTTAACCTGCTTCAATTGCATGTTCTGCGCTGCAAGCGCGTCAAGAAGAAACCGTGCGCGCTCATCGTCTGCGGGCGGTTTAACCAACAGTGCACATCCGGTGAGCAAAAAAACCTGCAGGCAGACTGTCAATATTCGCGTAAGGGGCATGCCCAAGTCAATCTCCTCGGTCTATCCTTATATTTGGAACCTTAGGGCTGCATCAAGGTACGTATCTTCTCTTTCAAGGGACTTGGGCCTGTATCTCTATTTTTTTTCTTCAGCGATTGCTGGTAAAAGTTAAGCGCTTTGTCTTTTCGGTCCATCTGAAGGTATACGTCACCAAGGTGTTCCAATATGACAGGATCATCGGGTATGAGTTTCACAGCCTTTGTCAGCCACTCAAGCGCCTGTGCATAATTTCCCCGCTTAAAATAGACCCATCCGAGGCTATCGGTGATGTAACCGTCATTGGGCTTAAGGCTAAGGGCCGTTTGAATCAGTGTCTCGGCTTCATCCAGATTGATGCCCAAGTCGGCATAGGTGTACCCTAAATAGTTCAACGCCTCCGCATCATTAGGTGTTAACCGAAGCACGTTTTTCATAGCGGAAATGGATTGATCCTTTTGCCCCATCTTGTCATACACCACGCCCAATCGAAAATGGAGCCGACCATTCTGGTCGTCTTTGTCAAGCCCCAGCTGCAACGCTTTAAGGGCCTCATCGAAACGCTCCAACTCCTCGCAAAAGGATGCCAGGTAGAGATAATAGTCGATGTTATCCGGTTCATGGGAGATGGCGAGTTTAATCAATTCGATGGCACGACTGCCCTTTCCCTGATCGTGAAAGAGCATTGCGCTGTGTACCATGGCATTGGTGTAAAAGCGGGAGCTCGAACCGACTTTTAGCATATGCGCCAGCGCTTGCGCATCTTGCTCCATGCCGTTATAGGCGATACCGGCCATGTAATGAAGATCTGAATTTTGGGGAGCGGTTTTCAACAAACCGGTCAACATCCATGCAGCCTCAGCGTAATTTTTAACCTCCAGGTATTGTTCAAACAGGCACGATATGATGGTCGCGTCTTTGTCGACACGGCGCCCCAATCCATGAAGGATCTCAAGGGCTTTGGCAGTCTGGTCCGTTTTGCGATACTGTTCGGCCAACCCAAATGCCGCATTGTGGTTGCCAGGATCAATTCCGAGTAATATTTGATATATCCGGATGATCTTTTGATGCTGATTTTGGGATTGATAAATTTTGAGCAACTCATGCCGCGCCTCTTCTAAAGATGGCTCAAACTTTATCGATTGGAGCAGTGCTTTTTCCGCCAACGCATTTTTGCCTTGGGCCGCCAGAGCTTTTCCGTAAAAATAATAGGCGGCATAGGAGCCGGGAATATTGAGGGTCATCTGTTCAAAAACGCGTTCGGCGTCACTAAAATTATTTTCATTCCAATAGATACGCCCCAGCATGAGGTAAATCCCTTGGTCCGACGGCTTGCTTTCAAGCACTTTTTCGTAGGCCGCGATGGCCTCATCCATCTTGTTTTGCTGTTGGTATATGCGACCGGCCAGGGTTAGCGCCTGAACACTGTCCGGCGTTTTGGCCAGAACCTGTTGGACAAAACCGAGGGCATTGAGCGCCTCTTTTTTGACCAACAGCAAGTTGGCCATCTCGAGCTTCAGGTAGGCAGAGTCGGGGTTGTGGCGTATCGCCTGTTTCAGATGCCACTGGGACTCATTGATATCACCTTGCTTGAGCTTCAACTGTGCGACGGTGAAATAATAGTAAGCACGAGCGCTATGCCCGGGGTCACCAACCGGCGCACTGTTGCGGATAGGGAGCGTGTTCCCCCCCTGGCACCCGATGATGAACACACAAATAACGATCAGAATTGTTTTAAGAAAAGTGGTTCTATTCATATCATATAGGTCCGCCAAATAGAATCTCTGGGCCTTGTTCTCTATTTGGCTCTCCTTGCCCCAGTATAAGCATCGAAATCGGGAATTTCATTCTTAAAATAGTCCCGCATCTTTTTAATGACGTTTTTCTCAATTTGCCTGACGCGCTCCCTGGAGATACTGTAACGATCACCGATCTCTTGCAGCGTCACCGGCGTATCCGAAAAGATGCGTTGGTCAAAAATTTCCAATTCACGATCGGTCATCTGCTTGCGAAACTCTGCGACCTTGGCGTGCAACAGGGCTTCGATCTCCTTTTTGGCCACCCGATCCTCGGCCGATGCGGATCCTTCACTGATAAACTCGATCCGGCCGGTATCCGAACCCTCTTTGACCGGGGAATCCAGTGATACATCCCACCCATCCAGACGCTGGTCCATATCGACGATCTCACGCTCTGAAACACCGAGCCGTTGGGACAGCAGTTTGGGTTTCGGATCAAACCCCTGCTCAATAAGCCGTTGTTTCTCTTTTTTCAGTTTGAAAAACAGTTTGCGCTGACCCTGGGTCGTTCCGATCTTCACCAGCCGCCAGTTGTCCATAATAAACTTGAGGATATAGGCCTTGATCCAGAATGAAGCGTAATAGGAAAATTTTACATTTTTATACGGATCAAATTTCTTTACGGCCTGCATCAACCCGATGTTGCCTTCCTGAATCAAATCGAGGAGGTTTTGCATCCAGACTCTTTGAAATTCCAGTGCAATTTTAACAACCAGACGCAAGTTGGAGGTCACCAGCTGGTAGGCGGCATCCGGATCGCCCTCTTCTTGCACCCTTTTGCCCAACGCCACTTCCTCTTCACGGGTCAGTAAACGGTATTGGCTGATCTCGGATAAGTATCGCTGCAACGGATCGAACTTGATAACGCTCTTGTCCGACTCTGCCTTGGCCTTTTTTTCAGGCGGGTGTACACGATTGCTATTAACCGCGTCGGCCGCCTGCTTGGATTTTGGTGCTTTTACCTTAGAATTCATATATATATTTGCTTTCATTGATAGATTAGCATCCGATCCACAATCATATTCAGGCTGCAATTTTTGTGGACAATTCACAGTTTGCTGTGTTAATTGGCTCTCCTACACCTAATGCGCGCCTGTAGCTCAGCTGGATAGAGCAACGGACTTCTAATCCGTAGGCCGGGGGTTCGAATCCCTCCAGGCGTGCCAATTCATCTCCAATCGCCAGTATTGCAGCAATCTATATCCATCACTACTTCAAACCGGCTCATACCGGCCACCATCGAATGCGAGCCTGCAGCAGCTGCAAAGGGCTTTCAAGACAGGGGTAATCAGGTTTCAAGCAAAATTGTCTGCCCCAACGGTGACTTATACGTGGTGTATAATACATTAAATTCCATTCCGATTCAATCTTAGTCGTAATTAAATGCCGATCCTTTAATAATAAATCCGAATCATGGAAATCATCTTCCCATATCATCCATTCGTGGCGTGCCGCCAATGATACGCTTACACTGGATAAAACCACAGGGTCCATCGGTGCCGAAACGCCCAAACCGGCCTGTTCTGAATGCGCTTCAAAGATATGATTTCTGATGCGTTGCTCGGGTTTGATCTAAGATAGGAATTTACGCTTCGACAACCTGCGCCAATACCACGGTGATGTTATCCTTTCCACCGGCTCTTTTGGCAAGATCGATGAGGTGTTCGGTTTTCAGTGACAGGTCTGCATCAAGAGATAAAACCATTTTGATTTCAGAGTCTTCAACCAGGTCGGTCAGCCCGTCGGAACAAAGCAGGAACAGATCTCCTTGGTAGACCGGCCCTCTGAGTGTGTCCAGCGCCGGCGAAGGTCGAACCCCCACGGCGCGCAAAATCACATTACGCATGCTATGGGTGCGGGCCTGTTCCTT
>JASFKE010000450.1:0-4279 GCA_050118795.1 Desulfobacteraceae bacterium
CGATATGCTCATTTACTATATCGATGTGCCCGAGAACGCCACCAATCTGTCAGTTGAAATATCGGGCGGCAGCGGAGACGTCGACCTGTATACCCGCTTTGACGCAGAGCCGACGACCAGAGAGTACGACTGTCGCCCCTATTTGTACGGCAATAAGGAAAGCTGCACCGAAGCCTCGCCGGGGGCAGGCAGATGGTACATCGGCCTGTACGGTTACAAGGACTACTCCGGTGTGAGCCTGACGGCCAGCTACGAGGGAGGGGATACGGACACCGATCCGGATCCGGATGACAGTGAGATCGAAAATGGTGAAAACATCTCCGATCTCTCCGGATCGGAGACCGATATGCTCGTTTACTATATCGATCTGCCCGAGAACGCCGCCAATCTGGAGGTGGAAATATCGGGTGGCAGCGGAGACGTCGACCTGTATACCCGCCTCGACGCAGAGCCCACGACAGAAGAATACAACTGTCGCGCCGCTACTAACGGCAATAGAGAAAATTGCACCGAAGCCTCTCCGGGGGCGGGCAGATGGTACATCGGCCTGTACGGTTTCACGGAGTTCTCCGGTGTCAGCGTGACGGCCAGCTACGAGGACGGGAACCCGGATCCGGACCCCGATCCCGATCCGGACCCTGACCCCGATCCTGACCCAGACCCCGATCCTGACCCTGACCCTGACCCCGATCCTGACCCCGATCCTGACCCCGATCCCGATCCGGACCCTGACCCTGACCCCGATCCTGACCCCGATCCCGATCCGGACCCCGAACCGGATCCGGACGCTACGCCTGATGAAAAAGACTATGACGAGGAAGATTATATTTGGGATCCTTCCGATGTTATGGATATCGAACTGAATGAAGATTCGATTAGCACGGAGGCGGACGGAGTGACGGTTGACGGAAGTGTCGCGACAATTACATCTGCAGGGACTTACCGTATCAACGGTACCCTGGACGATGGCAGAATAATCGTGGACACGGAAGATGAGCAGGTCGTAAGGCTCATATTTGACGGAGTGGATATCACCAGCTCCACCAACGCGCCTTTTTTTGTCGCCAATGCAAAGAGAACGGCTATCATTCTCGCGGAAGGCACCCAAAACCATTTGACGGACCCGGACACCTATATCTATGAGGATGAGGAAGAGGATGAACCCAATGCCGCGCTTCATAGCAAGGATTATCTGACCATCGGCGGTGACGGATCTCTGACGGTTACCGGGAACTATAATGACGCCATTACGGGAAAAGACGGCTTGATTATCAACAGCGGCGACATCCACATCATTTCTGTTGATGACGGTGTTCGAGGCAAAGATTATCTCGTCGTTAAAAACGGTAGTGTTAAGGTGACTGCCGATGGGGATGGACTGAAATCAGACAACGACGAGGATACTGAAAAAGGATATATTTCCATT
This sequence comes from Desulfobacteraceae bacterium, assembly GCA_050118795.1. Classification (GTDB taxonomy): domain Bacteria; phylum Desulfobacterota; class Desulfobacteria; order Desulfobacterales; family Desulfosarcinaceae; genus JARRKU01. Next base: position 1,427 of record JASFKE010000450.1, read on the forward strand.
GAAAACGGTGATATCGATGTCACCGCAGAAGGCGACGGTATCCACGCTGAAACCCGTGTGCTCGTTACCGATGGGGATTTCCTGGTGACCACAGGGGGCGGCAGTAACAACGACGCCGATGAGGATGTATCCCAGAAGGGCATCAAGGCCGGCCTCGGCGTGAACATCAACGGAGGGGATTTCACCATCAGCTCTGCGGATGATGCCATCCATTCCAATGACGGCCTCATCATCAATGACGGTATGTTCGACATCTCCACCGGAGATGACGGCATACACGCCGATGCCACTCTGGAAATATACGGCGGTGACATCAGGATAACAAAATCCTATGAAGGTATCGAAAGTGCTGTGGTTACCATCGGTGATGGGAATATCTACATCGTCTCAAGCGATGATGGCTTGAATGTCGTCAACCCTGACAATTCAGCTAAGCCCGGCCCACCCCCCAGACCTGACCAGGGCTGCTCCGACGACCCGACAGATTTCTATTTTTATATGAACGGCGGGTACCTTGCGATCTATGCGCTTGGAGATGGTATCGATGCCAATGGAGCAATTGAGATGACCGGAGGCGTGGTTGTAGTCCACGGCCCTGTGGCAGACAATAACGGCGCTCTGGATTATGACGTCTCTTTTAATATTACGGGTGGTTTTTTAGTGGCCGCCGGCAGCGACCGTATGGCAATGGCGCCCTGTACATCCTCCACACAATATTCGGTGCTGATGAATTTCAGTGAAAGGAGCGCTGGAACCCTGTTCCATGTTCAGACCGATGATGGTGAGGAAATCTTTACCTTTTCTTCCTCAAAGCGTTACGAATCCGTAATGTTCTCTGGCCCGGAGCTGCAATACGGCGCCACTTATAATGTCTACTTCGACGGCAGCTCAACCGGTACCGAAACCGATGGGCTCTATGAAGGAGGTACCTATACACCGGGAACCCTGTATAAGACGTTTACCATTAACAGTATGGTAACAAAAGATACGGGAGTATATAGTAACTGATTTGAATACGAACAAGCGTTAGTTATTTAAATTTTAACCTAACTTTCGGTTCAAGTACCGGCCACCCATTGGCCGGTACTTGAACCGGCAATACAACAGGGGCGTGGAAAAAAACGGGCGAGACTGTTGAAGGAGATTGTCTTGCATGCCCATGCTGCCAGAATCGAATTATATCGGAACCCCTCCTTCCCACCATCTATCAACTGAAAGTCGTGCTACTGGACATTAGCCCATTGATCTGGCAACGGCTTTTGGTATCCAACAACGCTAAGATCAACGATCCCCGCTATACCCTATAAATTACCGTGGGTTGGTCAGAAGATCACCTGAACTGCTTTATTATCCTCGACATACCTTACGGTGTTTATATTGGCATACATCATTGGTATCAAAACAAGACTCATAAAGGGCGTTCAATTTATAATTAGGGACTAAACTGTTACAATTTCCTTTCATAAATTTTTATTGTTTCAACGTTTGTTGAAACAATAAAAATTTATGAAATAAACTTGACAAGTTGGAAGTTCCACAATAAAAACTTATTTCAACGTTTGTTAAAATGAGCCAATCAATGAAAAAACACATCACAAATATTGAAAACTCTGCAAAATCAGCACTTTCGTCGTGTCTTTCAAACGTCCCTTTCCTGAAAGCGATTGACATGAAAAAAGAATCAAAGGAAGGAGCTGATCAAATGTTTGATATCACCGCCAGGATAGAGCTTGCTGAAAGAACTATAAAACTTTTTGCTGAGGTGAAAAGCAGCGGGCAACCACGTATAGCTCGTCAAGCAGTGAATCAAATGCTGAGGTGTAAGGAAAAGTTTCCGGATGCATATTTCATATTCATCGCACCCTACATATCACCAAAATCTGCTGATATTTGCGAATATGACGGTATCGGACATCTCGACCTATCCGGAAATTGCCTACTATCATTTGATAATATATTTATTCAGAAGAAAAATTACCCCAACCAGTTTGTAGAAAAACGTGATCTGAAATCACTTTATGCACCTAAAGCCGAACGAGTACTCAGGGTTTTGTTATGCAATCCGGGCAAGGAATGGAAAATAAAAGAATTGGCGGCTGAAAGTGCAGTTAGCCTTGGCCAGGCCTCAAACGTTAAAAGGGCATTATTTGATCGTGAGCTGGTATCCGGTAAACGAGGCGGATTTCGTTTGACAGACCCCGCTGCACTTTTGAGTGAGTGGGCTGATAATTATGACTATCGCAAAAACGAAGTCCACGAATTTTATTCTTTAAAAAGCATAGTGGATCTCGAAATCACCGTGGCTGGTTACTGCAATCAACGAAAAATTAATTATGCCTTGACTGGATTTTCCGGTGCTGCACGAATAGAACCTGCCGTCAGGTATAAAAAAGCGATGATACACGCAGTCGACTTGGAAAAAGATGACTTTTTAAAACTATCCCTAAAAAAGGTGAAGAGCGGCGGTAACCTTCTCCTTTTCACACCATACGATGATGGGATCTTTTATGGATCACATCACGTGGATAATACACGGGTTGCTTCAGACATACAGATCTATTTAGACCTTCAAAGTTTTCGGGGGCGTGGAGAGGAGGCGGCACAGGTGCTTTTCGAAAGGATTGCAAATAAGGCGTGGTAACAAAAACAGATTACCATCAAATTGCCGTTACAGCGGCATACTCAGTCCTAATAGAGATCACCAGGATTCTCGGCCAATACATGGACAACATTGTCTTGATTGGCGGTTGGGTACCGCAGTTTCTTTTTCAAAACAAGAATGAATTACACTCAGGAAGCATTGATGTTGACTTGGCGCTTGATCATAAGCGCATTACCGATGAAGCATATAAA
>JASFKE010000451.1:0-4267 GCA_050118795.1 Desulfobacteraceae bacterium
AATCTGATCATCTTTGAGACCGTTTGGGTAGCCGCTGCCGTCCAGACGTTCGTGGTGTTGGAGGATGATATCCGCCAATGGCCAAGGAAAATCGATCTGTTTCAGGATGTCATACCCTGCCTGGACGTGGCTTTTGATCAATTCATATTCCAGGCTGGATAGTTGGCCCGGCTTGCTGAGTATCTCCGAGGGGACCGTTATTTTGCCCAAATCGTGAATGACGCTGGCCATACGCAGACCATAAACCTCATCTTCCCCAAGTCCCATGGCCTCTGCAATGGCGCACGCCAGATCGGCCACGCGCTGTTGATGCCCGGCCGTATAGGGGTCGCGCATCTCCACAGTGGTGGATATGGCTTGGACGGTCCCCTCCATGGCGCGACGCAATTTCACCAAATTGTGTTTCACCTCCTCCAAGGCCTTTTTCAGCTCGATTCTGGCCGACCTTTCAGAGAGCACCCGTTTCAGGCGGGCTATGAATTCCGGGATTCGCACTGGTTTTTGAAGAAAGTCGCTGGCCCCTTGCCTAACAATATCTTCGTAGTTGAAATCCTCAATAAATCCGGTCATGATGATGACATCGGAGGTATATTTGCGCTTAATGATCTGGGCCAATTCGATACCGCTCATCCCCGGCATTTTGATATCGGCAACCACCACATCCACGATATATTGCTCCAAAAAGTCAAGGGCTATGGCCGGGCTGTGAGCCACGGAACAGTTGTAGCCGGCCATCTGAGTTCCGGCTTGCAACACACTGCAAATGCCTTGGTCATCATCCACCACCAAAATCATCTCCTCATGGACGGCTTCATGATTCATCATCGGCTTTCCTTTTCTATCCCCGAATAACCGGGGAAAACCGGTGTTTTGTTATTACTGGTGCAATCTCACGGAATCCAAAGCCTATAGCATGCCGATAGAAAACAGCCTGGAGACGGGATCATCAACTGTGGGGAAAAAACGGAATAATCATACTTGCAGCTGTTCGAGGATGGAGCGTTATTATCTTAAAGCCTATAGCAGTAATCTTCATCTACAGTATGACGATAATTTTGTGAAGTCAAAGTTTAATGAAAAACAAATATGCCATTTTTTTGCAACGAATAGGGGGGGATCCCTATCGTTGCAAAAGTCTTTACAGGGTTATTTTTTTTTGCTTCCCATGCGCACCTTGACGGCCTGGGCATGCGCCCCAAGGCCTTCGATATTGGCCAACCGTTTGATATCCTGGGCCTCTTTTTGAAAAGCATCCTGAGCATAATGAATCAGGCTGGTCTTTTTCACAAAATGATCTACGGACAAAGCCGATGAAAACCGGGCGGTACCGCCGGTGGGCAGTACATGGTTGGGGCCGGCCATGTAGTCTCCCACCGGCTCCGGTGTGTAGGGCCCCACGAAGATCGCACCGGCATGGCGAAGTTCGCCCACACGGGCGAAGGGATCGCTGATCATCAGCTCCAGATGTTCCGGCGCAATACGGTTGGCCAGATCAATGGCGGCGGAAATGTCCGTCACCACCATGAGAAGGCCAAAAGATTTGAGAGATTGTTCTGCTATGGACCTTCGGCCCAATGGTTCCAACTGGCGCGCCAGCGCCTTATCCACAGCCTCGGCCAATGGTTTTGAATCTGTCACCAACATGGCTGAGGCCAAGGGATCGTGCTCAGCCTGGGAGAGCATATCGGCCGCCACATATTCCGGATCGGCGGATTGGTCGGCCAGTACCAGAATCTCGCTGGGTCCGGCAATCATATCAATTTGCACGGTGCCGGCGACCAGTTTTTTGGCCAGGGTGACATAAATATTTCCCGGTCCCACAATCACATCCACCTTGGGAATGGTGGCCGTTCCATATGCCAACGCGGCAATGGCCCAGGCGCTGCCGACCTTATAAACGGCATCCACGCCGGCCTTTTGCGCGGCTGCCAGCAGGTAGGGGCTTACAGAGCCGTCTTGTGTCGGTGGGGTAACCATTACAATTTGGGGTACACCGGCAATCTTGGCAGGGATGGCCCCCATCAGGACCGAAGAGACCAGCGGTGTCTCCCCACCCTGCCCTCCGGGGACATAGAGACCAGCGGCATCCACCGGATGAACCATCTGGCCCATCAAGGTTCCGGGGCGAGGGGTATCGATCCAGGATCTGGTTCGCTGCTGGGTATGAAAAGAGGCGATCTGCCTGGCTGCACGATTCAGTGACCGCTTAAACCCGGCTCCCACCTTGCCCTTGGCCGCCGCCATCTCCTGCGGGGTCACAACAATTTGATTCTCTCTAAACCTGGGCGCGTCGAATTGTCGATTGTACTTAACAAGGGCCTCATCGCCATGCTTGCGGACCTGTTCGAGTATCCGCTGCACTGCGGTTAAATCCTTACGCCGGATTCCCAATCCCCGCTGCTCAATCTGCAAAAGACGTTTTTCAGCGGCTTGCGATGGATATTGATATATTTTCATCACGCTATCTCCTTTAAATGACAGATCAATTCCAATTCCGATGAGCGAACAATGGCTACCGTATCATTATTTGTGATAATGAAAAGAACTTTTTATTAGCGTAAAAGATGAACCAATCCAATATAAATTGACATCCGACCAATATTTTGGTGAAATAGCGGTTTTTATAATAAGGTATTTTCTTCATTTGTCATATTCATAATTTATCATATTCATACCAATGGGAGTTACAACATGACGCCGAAACGAATCCACAATTTCAATGCTGGTCCCGCTGCCCTGCCCCAAGTTGTATTGGAAGAGATCCAGGATAATTTTCTTGATTTCAACGGCTCCGGAATGTCCATCACCGAAGTAAGCCACCGATCCGTCTGGTTTGACGATGTGATCAACGATGCGATTGTTCGGGTAAAGCGCTTGCTTAAATTGGACAACCGTTACCATGTTCTGTTTATGCAAGGCGGCGCCAGCCTTCAATTTTGCATGCTGCCGATGAACTTTTTGAGCGACGGCCGCACCGCAGACTACGTCAATACCGGAACATGGTCCACAAAGGCGATCAAAGAGGCCGAGATTCAGGGCAAATCCATCCAGGTAGTGGCCTCTTCAGAAGATCGAAATTTCTCCTATATACCTAAAAATATAAAATTTACACCCGGCGCAACTTTTGCCCACATGACATCCAACAACACCATTAAGGGAACCCAGTGGGGCTCATTCCCAGATACCGGAGGCACTCCTTTGATCGCGGACATGTCTTCGGATATTTTCTCTCGTCCCTTTGACGCCGACCGTTTCGGACTTTTTTATGCCGGCGCGCAGAAGAATATGGGACCGGCCGGCGTCTGTATGGTCGTGGTCCGCGATGACATGCTGGAGCTCGTACCGGATCAACTGCCCACCATGCTGAAGTACACCACCCATTCGGCCAAAAACTCCATGTTCAACACCCCGCCCTGTTTTGCGATCTACACGGTTCAACTGGTTGTTAAATGGCTGGAAGAGACCATCGGCGGATTGGATAAGATGGCCGCAATCAACCGGCAAAAAGCCGACTTGCTATACGGTGTCATAGACCAGAGTGAATTTTACAGCGGAACCGCCGATCACGACAGCCGCTCTTTGATGAATGTCACCTTTCGCCTTCCCAGCGAGGCGTTGGAGCAACAATTCGTAGCCGAAGCCTCCAAAAACGACCTCGGCGGTCTTAAAGGCCACCGTTCCGTGGGCGGATGCAGAGCTTCTATCTACAACCCGACACCATTGTCAGGGGTAGAAGCGCTGGTGGATTTCATGAAGACCTTTGAAAAACAGAATGGTTAGATGAGCTATCGCTTTGAGACCCACCAGAAGGTCGCCTTCCATGATCTGGACCCCATGCAGGTCGTGTGGCACGGCAATTACCTCAAGTATTTCGATGTGGCCCGTTTTGGGCTGTTCGCCGAAGCCGGGATCGATCTGTATGACTACATGCTGACCCGGCATTACGTATTCCCGGTCACGCGCTCATCCGTCAAGCACATCGCGCCGCTGAAACCTTTTGATGAATTCATCTGCCGTGCCACGGTGACCGAGGCCGAATACAAAATCGTCATGGAGTTCGATATTCGCCTGCCAGAAAGCGGTCAATTGTGCGCCCGGGGCAACAGCGAGCAGGTGGCCGTCAAATACCCCGAAATGGAGATGGCGTTCGAGGTACCCAAGGATATCAGATCGGCACTGGGTTTTTAACGAGCGCGGCAAAAAATAATTGTGCCGGGTTGCCCCGGAATTGGGTTCATCAGCAAAGCGCATGGAAGGTTGCATATCG
>JASFKE010000452.1:0-4261 GCA_050118795.1 Desulfobacteraceae bacterium
GGAAAACGATGGTGATTTTTTCCCCGCCGGTCTTCTTTTTGACTTTGACATATAGCTCGATACTGCTGTCTCTAATGCCCAGCGCCAGTGCTGTCTTGCCTTTTTCATCTTCGATGTGAGTCATCTGCCTGAAAGTATCGAAAATCTTTCGCCCCACATCTCTTCCGGGAGATGGCAGTTCAGTGGGTCTGTATTCGGCAACGACTATAATTTTACCAGCATCTGGCCAGATTCATAGCGTTGAAACAATTGATTTAAAACTTTAGTCGGGTGGACGCCTAAAGTATCATTCAGATTAATCAGCAGGGGCCGTACACGTTCATAGGCAACGGGAGCTTGCCGCTCCAATATGGCGTTTTCTTCATATCTTCAACCAAATGCCTCCACATTGGCTCCGTCAATGGGACCCGCGGCGGTTTGATTCTTTTTTGGTTCAAAAGTGTATTCATAGGGCAACCTCCAAAGGGTCATCCAAAGACCAATTGCTTTTTTTAAAAATCAGCCATTGGGGCCTCCTTTTTTATGTACCTATAGATTTAGATTGTTATGATGTTTGTGCTTGTCAAGCTCCAGCGGCCGAAGCGGAACCCTTTCAATCAAAACCATGCATGCCGGCAGGATGTTAATTGAACCGGCAAGGTGGAAATTACCGAGATGATACTTACAGTTTGTGAATCAAAGACTATCAATTATAAAATCGAAAATAGGCAATGAAGCGATGAGCCAATCACTATGAAAATATGGGGCAACATGATGAACACAGACATACAAAAGAGTCTTAAAACCATTATTGATCGCGAGAAATTGATGACCTTGAAACAGTGCACTGCCTGCGGCAAGCCGTTCACTCTTGGCAATCCTGTCGTACTGGCCTGTGGCGCCTGGGAAGGGCCACCCAAATTAATCCATGAGGATGAAGCGGTATTTGATCCAAGCATTGCCGGATATGTGGAACGTAAATGCTATGAGGCATCCAAAAACAAGATGTGATTAATCGATCAGGCAAAAAGAATGTCCCCTCCTGTCAACCCCCGGTATTTAATAGTGGTTTTCATATGACATGGTATCTGGTTATTTGCTTTTTGGGGCTTGTTTGGCTATATTGCCCTGGTGTAGGCAAACCGGTACCGGCTTGGCGTTGTAGCCAAACCCTGCACTGAAAAAATCCAATAACGTTGAGAGACATGCCCATTTCCGAAGAAACGTTCACAGATATTCAAACTTTAGCTGTTTCTGCCTCAAAACTGGTGGCCCTCGGCTTCCCGCGCCAAAACGCTCATCTGCTGCGGGATTTGGCGGGGATTGTCACTTACCGTCGACTTTTGGGGCCTGAGCGGGCACCGTTGATCGGGTTCATCGGTTGCACCGGTGTCGGCAAGTCCACCTTGTTCAACAGTCTTTGCGGCATATCTTTGAGCGCCACTGGGTGGCAGGCCCATAATACCCGCGGCCCGGTGTTGTTCTGTCAGGCAGACGCTTTAAAAGCCTTGGAAAAATGGGAGAACCGATTTGGGCCCTTGTTCATGCCCTCAATGCAGCGCACCCTCGTTTCGTCCCGGCCGGACGCGGATAAGATCACTGGCGCATCCGACATTGTGCATATCTTCAACTCGGCTGAGGCCAATGGAAGGCCCATCGCCTATAGTCTGATGGACTTACCTGATATCAACTCCACCCCGGCGATCGACGAACATTTGGTGGCCATTGACGCCCAACGCTGGCTGGACATTGTTGTGTTCATGGTGGATGACGAGACCGTCTATCACAGGGTCTATGACCACTCGGTTAAAGTAGCGGCCGAATCGGAGCAGGCACGACTCTGTGTAATGGTCCATCGCGGTCGCGACCGCGTTGATCCGCAGCATTCGGATTGGCAGCGAGCCAAAGAATATTTCGGTGTTGATGAAATACATGTGCTGCCCGATCTTGAGCGGAAAACCGGTTATGACCGGGAGCCGGCATACATCGCTTTGAAGAATGCATTGGCGGCTGGGCGCGTGACAAAACACAGCCGGACAATGGTGAAAAACATTGGCGCTCTGGCCGCAGCGATCTGCCGGGAAAATCACAAACGGCAGCAGCAGGCTGACCAATTAATCGATACCATCGACCGATCTGTGAGGGACTTGCTGGTTCAAAATTCACTGCTGGCCCTTGATCGGATGTTGCCTGATGATACTTTGAATACCCTGAACCACTTGGGTTTAAAACGCTTTTCATTGAGCAACGTCCTCTATTTTTTTAAAAAAGCGGCCACCAGCGGGCGCGTGAAACGGTACCTGCGGCTGTCGTTCGGCAATCGCCGGGATCAGGTTTTGGCCCGGATGCTGCGAATTGATCGTGAAAAACTGATCCGTGAGGTCGAAACACGTATCCATGATCTCGAGCAACTGCTGATCAGCACTATTCGCCGAAGTTCCCAGTTCGCATTTTTCAAACAGATGGCTGACGAATCGAATGGTTCTATACCCGATATCACGAGCCGCTTTACCTCGACAGACAACCTTTCATCCTGTGCTGGTGAAGTTGACACTGTGGCCGATGCCTTTGAAACGGATTGCCGCCGATTGCTCAGTTCCGATTCCATAGCCGGGATTATTCAAAATGATCCTCTGGCCAGTCTTTTTCTGGCCGCTGCTTTGGTGACGGATGTCTTTGTTCTCCCAGGTTTCGGCAGTTGGCTTTTGTTTCCGACGGTACTTAAATATCTACCCCTTGGAAAATTCGAGAAGGCTAAAAAAGAGTTTCAGCTTGCGGTGCAAAGCCTGATCCGGAAACAATTGCTTTCAACGGTCGTACAGTTGCATACGTTGTGTCGACAAACCGTGCTGGCCGATGATGATCCGCTGTGGCGGGCCCTTGATAATTGCCGCCATACGATGGACCGTAGCAAAGCTTGAACGCATCTGATCAGGGGGGAGGGAACAAGGCGCGTAGAATATGGGTGGGCCGTTTTTGACGGCGGACTTGCAACTCCAAAACAGAGTGGATAAACCCGATGCAAATTGAGGCGTTGAGACAGCAGCTGAATCAGCTCAATGAGGATATCGCTGCTGTAACGAAAAGACCGGTGGCGGACCTGGCCCGGCAGATCAGTGAGGCCGATGCCGACACCCTTTTTCTGTATGGTATCGTGGGTGGCAAGGATGTGGGTAAAACCACCCTTGTCAACCAATTGGCCGGCACCACCGTATCGTTGGACACGGATGTTGTTGATGAGGGCACGCGTGTTACGGTCGCCTACAGCCATCGGACGGATCTTGCCGCCTTGCAGCACCGGCTGGGCGGTATAGCTGCCGATCGGCTTCATTATGTTGAGCATGACCGTCGGGAATTGAAAAACGTCGTGCTTATGGATTTTCCCGACTACGACAGCCGGTTCACCTCCCATTTGGCGGATTTTACCCAACTTACGCCCTATTTGCAGGGCCTTATTTGGGTGACCACCCCGCGAAAGTATGGCGACAATGCATTTCTGGAGCAATTGGAGGGGGTGGCCCAAAGCCATGAAAATTATTTCATCGTCTTGAACAAGATGGACCAGTTGGATGGTAAAGCCCCCCTGGAAACGGTACGGGAAGAAGTATATCGTTTTATTTCAGAGCAATGCGCTAAACGCCGGGTCCAGCCGCCTAGCCTTGACCGGATGTTTTTGCTTTCGGCGATCGCGCCTCAAATGCATGATTTCAAGCAGATGCATGACCGCCTGATCCGTCCCCACACGAACCAAGAGATCGAACGGGCCAAGGTGCAAAACCTCAAGTCGGAGTTCGAACAAAATATCGGCAGAATTAACGACACTTATGGGCTATCCCAGCAATTGGACCGGATCGAACAGTCCCTGGCGTTTATCAACCACCAAGTGGAAGAAAAATTCGACAGCGCCTATCTCGAAACCGTAAGCAATCGACTGGCAGGACAACAAGACCTTCAGCGCAGCGTGAGCAGGACCGTTTTTACCCAACGCGTCAAAGGCTGGCCCATTCTAAGAACACTTTTTTACCCCCTGGCCGGTGTCATCGCCGCCATGGGCCACCGATTTGGTTCCGGTGCTTCCCGGGCGCAACAAAACCAGGAGCCCCACGAGCTTCTGCGACATGGCGGAAAATCGGCCGCGCTGCATTTGATCCACCTCCATGATGAATTACTGAACCGGTTTCCGGAGCTCCGGCAGACCCTGTGCCGGGAACCCGACTTTCCGGCTCTGATCGAAACATGCTGGCAACGCTTGCTGCAGGCTTACCAAGACCGACTGACAGAG
>JASFKE010000453.1:0-4255 GCA_050118795.1 Desulfobacteraceae bacterium
TGTGATGGCCCTGGCCACAAGGCGCTTTGTCTTCTGCTCACTGATGGGTTTGATTCCAATACCGGTATTGGCTCCCAGAGCGGTTCCCATTTTCGCATTGAGGAAGTCGATGACCTTGGTGGCCTCATCACTGTTGGCCGCCCACTCCACGCCCAGATAGATGTCTTCCGTATTTTCCCGAAACACCACCATATTGATCTTTTCCGGCGATTTCATGGGGCTGGGAACCGGATCGATATAACGTACCGGACGAACACAGGCATATAGATCGAGTTTTTGTCGAATGGCCACATTCAAACTGCGTATGCCGGTTCCCACCGGTGTTGTCATAGGGCCTTTGATGGCCACCGCATGCTCGCGAATGGTATTCAGGGCATCTTCGGACAACCAGTCACCGGTCTGCTCATACCCTTTCTCCCCCACAAGCAATTCGAGCCATTGAATCTTGCGTTCCCCCCCAAAGGTCGCTTCGACAGCCTTATCGATAACGAGTTGGGTAGCCGGCCAGATATCGCGTCCAATACCGTCGCCTTCGATAAACGGAATAATCGGCACCTGGGGTACCTGCAACTGCCCTTGTTCGGAAACGGTAATTTTTTTTGCCGGGTCTGTGTTCATTTTATCTAATTTCCTCCTAGGCTTTTCTGATAAGGGTTTTTTCCATTAATGGCTCTCACAATATATTCATCAACCTCTTTCGGCATCCCGCTTGATGACCCACAGGGATTACTGAAAGCTTTAAGATAATTGATTTGGAGTGCATATCGACAGTGGCGGTATTACAAAATTGCTTGCTCCCGAAAGCTTTGCCAAATTCATTATCTTGAATCTTTGGCCTGGCGCCTTTGACGAACCGCTTCATACATGACGATCCCGGCTGCTGCGGAGGCATTGAGTGAACCTATGGGCCCCGCCTGTGGAACAGCGATGGTATAATCACACTGCTTTTTAACCAATGACCGTATCCCCTTCTCTTCGCCTCCGACGACGATAACCAAAGGGCCTGTAAGATCCGTATCAAAAACGGCCTCCCGGCCCTTTTGATCAGCGCCAGTAATCCAAAGCCCCTTGCCTTTGAGGTATTTCAGAGCATTGACCAAATTGGTGACAAACGTGATGTGCATATGCTCTAACGCTCCGGCGGATGCTTTGCTGGCCGCCGCTGATGCCGGCGCTGATTTTTTTTTAGGAACAACGATGCCGTGAACGCCGGCACAATGGGCGGTTCTTGCGATGGCCCCAAAGTTTTGGGGATCGACAACCTGGTCCAGCGCCAAAACAAAAGGGGCCTCATCGTCAATTTGCGACTGTTCCAATATCGCATCCATAGAGCTGAGGGGATACTCCGACACCTTGGCGCATATCCCTTGATGCCTTTTGTGGCCGACCATTGCCGTCAGCTGTTGGGAGCTCGTCCCCTGAATACTGATTTTAGCATCCCTGGCCGCGCGCACCAATTTGTCAGTGCGCGGACGCAACCGATCCAATACCAGATGGATACTGTAAATTTTGCGGCGTCCGGCCCGCATGGCCTCAAAAACCGGATGGTAACCCCATAAAAGTGTGTTGTTCATTGTTATCTACAACTTTGGGCCAAGATATCTTTTAATGAGTGCCCCCAACCGATGCAGGGCTTCTTCCAAATCGTCATTCACAATGAGATGCTTGCAAAAACCCTTCTGTGCGATCTCTTCCTCGGCATTGACCAGACGCAATGCAATGGTCTCCGGATTATCAGCGCCCCTTGCGCGGAGCCTCTTTTCCAGCACCTCCATGGAAGGCGGCATGATAAAAACAGTAATCGCCTGGGCAAAGCGTTGGGTCATTTGACGGGCTCCCTGCATGTCAATATCCAACAGGATGTCACGACCTGCATTCAGGGTTCGATCGATCCATTGGGCTGACGTACCGTAATAGTTATCGTGGACCTTTGCCCACTCCGCCCACCGCCCTTGGGAAATCCCCAGCTCAAACTCATCTACTGAGATGAAATGGTAGTCACGGCCCTGCCTCTCTCCTGGTCTGGGCTGCCTTGTGGTATAGGAGACCGAGTATGCCAGAGTGCTGAATTGCTGTCTCACCGCATTGCACAATGTGGTTTTACCGGCGCCTGAAGGGGCGGAAACAATAAAAAGATGGCCGGTGCGGACACCGGCCGATCTCTTATCTTTTTTATGGGGCGAGCAAGGACCTGACGATTTTGTTGTCAACTGTCCGCCTCCTTGAGTGTTTCAAAACGCTGGGATATGGTCTCGGCCTGAATGGCCGAAAGTACGATGTGGTTGCTATCCATGATGATGATGGATCGTGTTCGGCGTCCATGGGTAGCGTCCACCAAATGCTTTTCATCACGTGCTTCATCTTTGAGACGTTTCATTGGAGCGGAATTGGGCGATACAATCGCCACCACACGCTCAGCTACGACGGTGTTGCCAAAGCCGATGTTGAGCAAATTTTTTTCCATTGAAGAACCTCTTTTATGTAGAGCCTGTCCGTATAGGTTGTAACACCATTATTATGGTTATTCGATATTTTGAACCTGTTCCCGTAATTTTTCGAGTTCCGACTTGACATCAACAATCTTGTGGGCAGCACCTGCCTGGCCGACCTTGGCCCCCATGGTATTAAACTCCCGATTGAATTCCTGCAACAAAAAATTGAGCTTGCGACCGGCCGGTTCATCCAGGGCCATGATATTTCGAAATTGTGCTATGTGGCTCCTGGCACGGACGAACTCTTCTGAGATATCGCTGCGATCCGCCAAAATTCCGGCCTCCTGGGCAATCCGTGACGGATCGAGTTCCACCACCCCCTGGGTCAGCGCCGCCACCCGAGCCTGCAGCTTGTCCCGGTACTGGGTCAAAAGGCCCTGCACTGACGCCTCAATCTCATTCAGGGTTTGTTCGATAAAATTCAATCGTTGCACAAAATCCTGGCCAATGAAAGCGCCTTCCTCAACTCGCATTTGGTCGATATTTTGCATTGCTTCCTGAACAGCCGCCTCTACCAACGGCCAATGGCCATCGATATCGGTCTGTTTTTCAGCCTGCTGAACAACCCCCGGCACATTGATCAGCTGTTGCGCTGTCAAAGGTCCGCAAGACAGATCGAATACGTCGTTAAGCTGCTTGTAAGCATCCAGATATGCTTTGGCACGCACAAGATCCACTTCGTATGAACATTCGGCTTCGGAGATATCCTTGATGGTGAGACGTAATTCAATACGCCCGCGCACTATCGTCCGGGTCACGAGGGCTTTAATTTTATCTTCAAAGCCTGCATACCCCTTGGGCAACCTCAGCGCCACATCAAGATGACGGCTGTTATAGGTACGGGTCTCGACACTGACGGTTAAATCACCATCGGTGCGTTCAACGAATGAATAGGCGGTCATACTCTTTAGCATCGTCCAATAGACTCCTATATAAAGGTTGTATTCGATCGAAGATCTGCGGCGTATTTTTCCCTCACCTGTCTGAGAAATGAGATCATTTTTGCGTCGGCATAATCCGGATAGGTCCAAGGCAGCGGCTGGTAGTTACCCTGTTGATAAATCAACGTCAAATCAGCATAGATACACTGGCCAATATAGATACGATGGCTATAATTTTTGCCAGTGGCCAAGACAAACCTTTCATAGAGGAGATAACCGGGATCGATGTTCACACATCTTTTACCATCGATGGCATATGATGTTTCCAGATCGTTGGTGGCCAGCTTGACGCTGGACAGCTCATGCTGCCCGATTAAGGCTGCAAATGTCAGCATCCGTCGATGCAGTGGTGTGCCCATCTCTGTGGCGTAGTATTCGGTATAGTCGAAATCCATCCATCCACTGATCATATCAATTGCACCAAACTTGTGCTTCAAATTCAATGCGACTTTGGGCAGCAGCGCCTTATCATTGACCAATAAACCAATGACCAATTTGGCGGGTTTGGCGTTCTGAGGCCGGCTCATGGTTATATTGTCGCCATAGGATGGGATTACATATCCGAGTCGATGGGCTGCGCCTCGTCAATCAACATAATGGGAATACCATCGCGTATTTCGTATTTGAGCCGGCATGCCGGGCATACCAACCCATCTTGTTTTTCGCTCAGGTGAATATCTTTTTTGCACTTCGGACATACTAAAATTTTGAGGAGCTCAGACGATATCGGCATATTTACCCTTTCTGTCAGCTTATTAATGAACAAACAATGAACACATCGATTTATGCGGTTCGGGATTGCGTATCCGCATTTACCGAAAC
>JASFKE010000454.1:0-4246 GCA_050118795.1 Desulfobacteraceae bacterium
TTCAGAGACTGGCAGGATTGTAGAGATTATTTCTTTCTCTGCTCTAATACCGTAATTGTCGAAAATCGAATTGAGGAAAGATAAACCCGTAATGTTATGATAATGCAATATTGGGGTTAGAAAATGATTATTTCGCTCCAAATAATTCCCTGGAGGACGGGTCAGATGTGTCAATGGCTCCCTGGTGTTTTTCGAGGGATTATTTATCACCTGTATTTCGGAGAAAATGTATCCTTCAAAGCTCTTTCTTTTCCTCTTAATCTTTTTCTAACCACGGGATCACCAAAAACTAGTCATTTCATAATCGTTGCTGAACAGTGGCGAGGCAGATTGACAATCTGTTTCTTCTCACAATTGCACAGACTACAACGATTGAAAAGACAGGCAGGGACGTCAACTGATGCAGAATCAGCAGTCTATTCAAGCCAGCGAGCTAACGAAAATTTACCCCAACGGCACCTGTGCTGTTAACAATGTCAATTTTAACTGCGGCGCCGATCAATTGACCATTATTTTAGGGCCGTCGGGAGCAGGAAAATCTACCTTCCTCCGATGCTTGAACCGGTTGATCGAGCCGACCTCCGGCACCGTGACTTTAAATGGCCGCGACATCACCCATGTGACGGGGAAAAAATTGCAGCATGTCCGCCGCCAGGTCGGCATTATCTTTCAGCAGTTCAACCTGGTCCGCCGCCTGACAGTGCTCGAAAATGTGCTTGCCGGACGCCTGAGCCACGCGGACCGGGGCGGATGGTTTTTTATGTCGATCTTAAAGTGCTTTCCCAAACACGAGAGAGATTTTGCATTTGAGTGTCTTAAAAAAGTTCGCATTGAGCATCTGGCATATCAACGCGCGGATACGCTTTCCGGCGGTCAACAACAGCGGGTCGCCATCGCGCGCGCCTTGGCCCAAGAGCCGGAAGTATTTTTGGCCGACGAGCCGGTCGCCAGTCTCGATCCGGCGAGTGCGGAAACTGTGATGTCTATTCTGCGAACCATCCATGAGACCCAAAACATTCCCGTTATCGTCAACTTGCATCAGATTGAGCTGGCGGGACGGTATGCTTCGCGTATTTTGGGCATGGCCAAAGGCAAGTTTGTGTTTGAAGGTTCGCACAAGGATCTAACCCCTGAGGTGATAAAATCGATTTATGGCGTGGCGGTCGATCGGCAGACCGGCAAACCCGCGGCGGATGTCGTTCAAATGGATGACCATCGCGCTCTGGCCGCCGGGTGAGCGATCCTCTGCCCATAATAGAAACATTAAATTCATGATAGCAGGAGAGATAGTTATGAAAAAGATGCGAATGATCATTGTAATTGCCGTTTGCTGTCTGTTGGCTTTCAGTGCAACAGCATTTGGAGCCCAACAATGGCCAAGTAAAATTAAAGTGGGGCTTATTCCTACGGAAGGTGGTGCCGACATCATCAAACGGTTTGCTCCGTTGATGGACCATTTGCATAAGACACTGGACATCGATGTGGAACCCTTCAGCGCCTCGGATTATGCCGGTATTATTACCGCCATGAGCCACAAGCACATCGACTTTGCCTATTTTGGGCCCAAAAGCTACGTCGAAGCTTCAGCCCGCGCCAATGCGCAAGCCCTGGCAATCGAATTGGATAAAAGCGGCGCCAGAGGGTATTATGGTTTGATTCTGACCAAAAAGGGAAGCGGTATAACATCACTGGATGAAGCCATCAAACACAACAAAACCTTCTGTTTTACCGATCCAAATTCAACCTCGGGCTGTCTCGTGCCCAGCGTTCTGTTTTACCGTGATTTAAAGACGCCGCCTGAAAAGCTGTTTAAAGAGGTTAGCTTCTCCGGGTCCCATGGCGCCTCGATTTTAGCGGTGAAAAATGGGAAAGTGGATGTTGTCGCCACAAACAATATCGATTTGGATCGCATGACTGAAAAAGGCGCCGTTTCAAAGGATGACTTTAATGTCATCTGGAGAAGTGAACTGATTCCGGGCGCTCCCATGTGCGGCCGCAAAGATTTGCCCGAAAGCTTGAAAGCCGCATTTACCGGAGCCTTGATGTCTTTCAATTATAACAAAGCCGGCATCGAAAAAGTTCAAAATGGCGGCTATGCACCGGTGGATGATACGACCTATGATGTGGTCCGTTATATGAAACGACTCAAAGCCGATCTGCAGAAGAAAAAAGGCAATTAATCGACTTTATATACCCTACTTGCGAAAATGGGCGGCAGCCCCTGTGCGCTGCTGCCATTTTTTTTAATTTTTTGATAACTTTCCGAGAAAATTATAATGACGACGGAACTTGACCCAAAGGCCGTATCCTCCATGGTGCCCACCGGAACTGTCAAAGTGACGCCGGACACTGTTCTTTTATGCTTTGGCGGTATATTGATGTTGGGCTGCCTGCTGATCCCTTGGCTCGGATCCGGCAGTCTCTCCCTTTCTGGTCTGATGCTGGCGCATAGCGGCTTTAATTATCTTTTCGGGCTGCCCCTGCTTGGGGCAATCGCCATTTGGCAACAGGTAAAATATCCGCGCCGGCGCCCTTTGACAGTGTTGATGTTGGGTGTTGCCGGCATATTAATCGTTGCACTGTTCGTCTCGGTCGTGTTCAACACCGATACAGCCGCCCTTACCTTGCGTCACAACGATGCTCTCGGGGCGCATCTGCGCTTTCAAAGCCAGGACCTGGAAGCCAACTTTAACAAATTGTCTCACATCGGCGTTGGTTTCGCTGTGGCCTTGTTGGGGCCAATGGTTGTCTTATTTTCGGCCTTGGCTCGCCCTAAACATCTGCATCCGAAGGCACTGAAATCAGACTGCAACATGGCGCAGCCCGATAGCAGAATTAATTCGTTGGAAGATATACGACCCCTTTGGCGCCTGAAAAACGAATACATTTACAGTCTCACCTGGCTGGTCTCTTTTCTGCTGCTTATCATCACCTATGTGTGGTGCGATATAAGTCCCATGAAACTGTGGGAGAACCGCGGCAATGCCAGAGAATACCTTTTCGGCCGCGGCTTGAATGAGGCTGATTTGGCCTATATCGAGGATCAAATCAACCGTGCGGCAAGCATTGAAGCCCAGGGACGGGCGCGGGCCTACCAAGACACTAAATATCGAGGCATCCCCTTTGCCGAGCAACCCACCCTGGAAGAAAAGTTTAAAGAGAACGAACGGCTGACAGCACAATTTCTATCTGAGATGACACACGGGCAGAAAAAAGAGTTGGCCGATAAGGCGCGCCGGAATGCGCTTGATGAAAAACGGGGTGGGTACTTTCCGCCGGAAACGGCCTGGCCGAAATTGAAGGGGTATCTTGTGGCACTGCTCGAGACGGTTTCCATTGCCATATGGGGTACGCTCCTGGCAATCGTTTGCGCGGTGCCGGTCTCTCTTTTTGCCGCGCGCAATACGCTGATGTTGATAATTTCCGGTGAAGGGCGTATTGCAAGGGCCATGCGCTCTTTTTGCATTTTCGGCGTGCGCCGTTTTCTGGATGCCTGTCGCGGCTTTAATGAGTTCGTAATGGCTTTGATTTTCGTTGCGGTCATAGGGCTGGGTCCCTATGCGGGCATATTGGCGCTCTGGATTCATACCTTCGGGATTTTGGGGAAAGTGTTCAGCGAACAAATAGAGGCCATTGAAGGGGGACAGATAGAAGCGCTTTCAAGTACCGGGGGCGCTGTTTCTCAGGTCATCTCCTTTTCGGTCTTGCCGCAGGTGATGCCGGGATTCGTCAGTTACGCTTTGCTGCGTTTCGAGTCCAATGTTCGCAGTGCAGCCATATTGGGCTTTGTGGGCGCGGGGGGAATCGGATTCCTGATTTTTGACAAACTCAATGGATATCTCTTCCGGGAAGTCTGCTCCATGATGATTATCATCATCATCGCGGTGGGTATCATCGACTTTTTTTGTGGAAAGCTGCGTAATCGGTTTATATAGTATCTTTTTCAATGGCTCGCCCTGGTTCAATGGCTCGCCCTGGTTAAAAAAGACTAATTGCAACGATAAAAGGAGGAGTTGCGAATGATGATTACAGAAGTAAAATCCTATGGTGTCCATTGCCTGAAGGCCGGATTCATTGGGTTGATTGGAGCGCTCTTGGCCGTTGCGCCGGCTGCTGCCGGAGAAAATGGGGATAATAACGATGGGAAACTCTCCCAGGGAGGTGAAATCCGAAATATACAGGTCGGCCCGCGACCTTTTTACCTTATCGAAAACATGGACGACAGCCCTCTTAAACGAAAACTTGA
>JASFKE010000455.1:0-4246 GCA_050118795.1 Desulfobacteraceae bacterium
CAGCAATGGCAGAAAATCAAAAAACAAGGTCCGGTCCCCCTTGGTCTCAAATGCCATGAAATCCCCGCAATTTTTGGGGTTTAACATGTCGTGGAGCCGCATCAGATTGGTGGTTTTGCCACTCAATGCCGGACCATAGTAAACTAATTTTACAATCAATTTTTTTTTGTCTGGATCAAATTCAGCCATATAAGTCCCCAAAAAGATGGTACGTGTTATGTGCGATTGACGATCCAAGGGCAGGCAAACAAATCGATCCGCTGAGCATTGCACCTGATTCTGTATTGGCATCCGGAGGCTGATACTTTAGGTGAAAAGACTTACGCCTCATAAATCTCTTTGATCCTGGCAAACAGATTCAGGCTGCCGGGATTTCGCAAGGCGTCTTTGTTGCTGACCTCTTCGCCGTGAATAACTTTTCGAACCGCCAACTCCACTTTTTTCATGTTCAAAGTGTATGGGATCTCTTCGACGGCGACGATTTTGGCCGGTACATGGCGTGGCGACGCATTGGTGCGAATCGTTACTTTGATCTTTTGTTTCAAATCCCCGGTAAGTGCATGCCCAGGTGCCATTTGGACAAATAGCAGGACGCGTTCATCGTCTTTCCATTTTTGCCCCACCACAACACTGTCAGCTACTTCTTCCATTGCATCCAATAGCTGATAGATTTCTGCGGTGCCGATGCGGATGCCGCCAGGGTTGAGGGTGGCATCCGAGCGCCCGTAAAAGATGACACCGCCGGTTTCGGTGATTTCGATGAAGTCACCGTGTCGCCATACGCCGGGGTAGGTATCAAAATAGGCATGATGATATTTGTGCCCGTCCGGATCGTCCCAGAAATAGATCGGCATTGAAGGAAACGCAGCCGTGCAGACCAGTTCGCCCTGTTGCTGAAGCACGGCGTGACCTGCTTCATCAAAAGCCTCAACCTTCATGCCCAGCCCCCTGCACTGCAGCTCACCTGCGTAGACCGGCGCCATAGGATTGCCAAGTGCGAAGCATCCGTTCAGGTCAGTGCCGCCGGATATGGAGGCCAACTGCAGATCAGATTTGATATGGCTATAGACAAATTCGAATCCATCGACTGAGAGGGGCGATCCGGTGGAGAGAAGGGTCCGCAAAGGTGTCAGGTCAAATTCATCTTTCGGCTTTAGCCCGGAGTCCTGTAATGCCGCTAAATAACCGGCGCTGGTTCCGAAGACGGTGATTTTTTCATCCTGGGCCATTTTCCACAATGCCTGTGGCGTTGGATGAAAAGGGTTGCCATCATAGAGCACAACAGTGGCCCCTACCGACAAAGCACTGACCAGCCAGTTCCACATCATCCAACCGCAGGTGGTAAAATAAAAAATGGTGTCGCCGCGCTTCAGGTCGGTGTGCAGCAGTTGCTCTTTGAGCTGGTGCAACAAGATTCCCCCTGCGCTCTGGACCATGCATTTGGGCAGACCGGTGGTACCGGACGAGTACATGATGTAAAGGGGGTGGCCAAAGGGAAGTTGTGCAAATTCGATATCTGCATTAAATGCGCATGTGGATATAAAATCTTTATAAAGGATGCTACGGGGCAATTGCCCGATTGGTGGGCGGTCAGTGGCGTAGGGTATGACCACGATCTTTTTGATAGAGGGGATTTGACGGGCAATTTCAACCATGCGCTCGATTGAATCGATGCGTTTGCCTTTGAAATAGTATCCGTCTGCTGTGAACAGCAGTTTAGGTTTAATTTGACCGAAACGATCCAGCACGCCTTTGATCCCGAAATCGGGGGAGCAACTTGACCAAACGGCTCCAATGGCGGTGGCCGCCAGCATGGCCACCACACTTTCCGGTATATTGGGCAAAAAGCCGACTACGCGGTCTCCGGGTTTTACGCCGCAATCGATCATAGATAATCGCAGGGTCGCGACCCGATGGTAAAGCTCTGCATAGGTGATCTTGCGCCTGACTTTATTTTCCCCATAAAAGACCAACGCAGTTTGGTCATCCCGATAGCGGAGCAGGTTCTGTGCGAAATTGAGCCGCGCCCCTTGGAACCATTTCGCTCCCGGCATTTTTTGGGGATCGTCCACCACCCAAACATAAGGTTTTGAAGCGATCACTTGGATATATTCCCATATCGCTTCCCAGAATTGGGAAATGTTATCCACAGACCATCGGTGAAGGTCCGGATAGGATTCAAAAGTTTTAGAATAGCGCTCGTTGATCATTTGCATGAAGTCATACATGTTGGAGGATTGAACACGTTCCACGGAGGGTTTCCAAAGTAATTTGCCCATGGGTCACCTAAAATTTATAGGTCAGACATTACATTACAGGAGAGCCGCAATCATCTGAGGTGGAGGCAGGTGAGATAGAGACAGGCATGTGCTGCATCCTGTTGAATATACTCTACCATGGACCCTTAATTATTTCAATAGGTTTACTCGCTTTTCAAGCCATCCCTACCCCCATTTGTTGATACACTGAAAGCAGTCATTCACATCGTGGGTTTCCGAAATTATAAAGAATTGCTGACGTTTGATGTGGGGCGTTGACTTTCGAGCCGATTTGCTCCATAAATTAACCCCGTTGCCCTCGGGGGCATCAAATTTATCTGGATGTGAGTCCCGGCACAAAGGAAGAGTAGCACATGCACTACGAAGGTAATATCATTCGTCCTCCCAGTGAGGCCAATTCTATTTTGTTGCAAGTCACTGTGGGGTGTTCGCACAACAAATGCGGCTTCTGCGGTACCTATCGGGGGGAACGTTTCAAGATTAAGGACGATGAAACCATCATGGCCGATATCGCCTTTGCCGCCCAACACTGCCAGCGCCAAAGGCGCCTTTTTTTGTGTGATGGCGACGCCTTGATCATTCCGCAGAAGCGATTGTTGGCGATTTTGCAGACAATCAAAACCCGGCTGCCTTGGGTGACGCGGGTGGGCGCCTATGCCAATACCAAAAGTTTGAAGATGAAGAGCGGCGAAGAGCTTCGCACCCTTTACCAGGCCGGCCTGGGGATTTTGTATATGGGGTTGGAAACCGGTGACGATGTAACTTTAAAGGCCCTCAAAAAGGGGGCTGATTCAGCGACCATGATTGAGATGGGCCGAAAAGCCAAAACTGCAGGCTTCAAGCTATCGGTAACCGTTCTTTTGGGAATTTCCGGCCGAGAGCGTTCTAAGATCCATGCCAAAGAGACCGGTCGCGTATTGACAGCCATGGATCCGGACTACATCGGCGCTTTGAGCTTGATGCTGATTCCCGGCACACCGTTGTATGAGGACCATCAAGCCGGTCGATTTCCATTGCTAAGCGCTCCAGAGATGCTTTCGGAGCTGCGCACCATGTTTGCTGAAACCCACCTTTCCAAAGGGCTTTTTCATGCCAACCACGCATCCAACTACCTGCCCATCAAGGCCCGTCTGCCCAGGGACAGGCAATCGGTATTGGCTTTAATTGATAAAGCCCTGGCAGGGGATGTTGATTTGAAACCTGAATGGCTTAGGGCCTTGTAATAGATATACAGGCTTGAATGATAATGGTTGTGTCAAAACTGCCAATTGCCCACTGAACCGGGCTCAACGGAGCTAAAAAGGAGTGACCCGATGACCACCTGCAAACCAATGGATATCCACGAACAGAGCGTCAACACCATCCGAACACTTTCCATTGATGCGATCCAGGAGGCCAATTCCGGTCATCCAGGCGCTCCCATGGGGCTTGCTGCGGCTGGATATGTGCTTTGGACGCGCATAATGAACCACAATCCCAAAAATCCGGATTGGCCGGACAGGGATCGCTTTGTTTTATCGGGCGGACATGCTTCCATGCTGCTTTATAGTCTGCTCCATCTAACGGGTTACGATGTGGAATTGGAGGATCTGAAAAACTTTCGCCAGTGGGGCAGCAAAACCCCCGGTCATCCCGAATACGGCCATACCCCCGGGGTGGAAACCACCACCGGTCCATTGGGGCAGGGCATCGCCAATGCCGTGGGCATGGCAATGGCTGAGCGCCATTTAGCGGCCAAATTCAATCGGACAGGGCATGAAATTGTCGATCACTACACTTATGTGATGTGCGGCGACGGCGACATGATGGAAGGGGTGGCTTCCGAGGCCGCCTCCATGGCGGGCCATTTCGGGCTGGGGCGCCTGATTTGTATTTATGACGACAACAAAATCTCCATTGAGGGAAGTACGGATATTGCCTTCACGGAAGATGTGGCCAAAAGGTTTGAAGCTTATCGGTGGCAGGTT
>JASFKE010000456.1:0-4242 GCA_050118795.1 Desulfobacteraceae bacterium
AGGCCTGACGAACAAGGTCGAAGCGGTAATAGGCAATTTGTCTCACAGTTGCCCCCCACCCATTCTTAAATTGATTCAAGCCGTGATTGTCAGGCTCGCTTCGACCTAAATCGAATTTATTGTAACCGCGATATCCATACCACTTGATCGCTTCCCACATAACTAAATTATTGGGGCGCAGGTTTAAAAAGTCCCGGTGTGATGCACCGTATTTATACATGGCGGTATCACCGAAATGAAAGAATACAGCACCTGCGATAATCCGCTTTTGGTGACGGGCTGTCACCACAATACCTTTTTCTTCGTTCAAGATATGTTGATGGATTTTTTTAAAAAATGAGAAGGGTTGCGGCGGCAGGCCGTGATGTTTGCGGGTAAGACAATTCAGACCGTAAAAATTTTTGACAGATTCAAACGAAGTGCTGAGCAAGATGTCAATCTGTTGCCTGGCCGCTTTTTTGATATTGCGTCGAGTGCTGCTTCGAAGCCGTTTTGTCATCTCCTTCTCATTTCGGCAAAGGTCTAAAACATGAAGGTTGTAGTTCGCCACTGTGGGATATTGCCTGAAAAAGTGTCCTCCCCCCCTGAACTCAATGGTCTTCCATTTCATTTCTTGGCCAATGGCGATTATGCCGCCAAACAGGTCATTGAAAAAGGCTTCATCAGACAGAAGAGGGCTGCAATGGTCTGAAAAAGGCAATATCGTACCCTTTTTGCCGGTCCATAACGAGCGGGTCTCAAACATTGGCCATGCCCCTGCCACGTGCCCGTTTTTGTAAGCCATCAGATAAAATGGTTTATATCCATAAGCGTCGGCCAGCACACGCGCCCATGATCGACAGTGAAAGAAAGAATATCCGTCGAAAGACAAGACCGCTTCATCCCACTTGCTGGACTGCAATGGATTGACAATTTCTAGTTTTAATGCCACTCCGCATCTCCTTATAGGTCGTCTATTACCTATCGGGCTATTGGGTTTAGGGCGACTCTTGTTGCGAAAAAGGCAGATTAACTTATCACTGAAATACATTCCTCCAGCGAATCTGCCACATAGTCAATCTGTTCGTTGCTGAGCTCGGGATAAATGGGTAACGATAATTGCGTTTCTGCATTTGATTCCGCCCGAGGGAAGGTTCCCTTGGGCAGGTTCAGCGTGCGGTAGGCAGGTTGCAGATGAATGGGGACAGGATAATGGATACCGCAATGAATCCCTCTGCTATTCAATTGTGTCATCAATTGGTCACGATCTGTTAAGCTTATTGGATAGATGTGATAAACATGGCTGGAAGAAGAAGTTTCTGCGGGTAATTTAATACCCTCGATGCATTCAAGCCGTTGCGTGTAAAATGCGGCGTGCCGCCGTCTATCGTCATTCCAGGCAGGTAAATGCCTGAGCTTGACATCGAGAACAGCGCCCTGGATACCATCCATTCGTGAATTCCAACCAACGACTTTGTGCTGGTACTTTACTTGCTGACCATGGTCCCGCAAATAACGAATCGTCTGTGCCAAATCCAGGTTGTTGGTCACCACGGCTCCGGCATCTCCATAGGCGCCTAGATTCTTTCCGGGATAAAAGCTGAAACAGCCTGTAACACCGATGGTTCCGGCTTTTTGACCGTTATATTCAGCCCCATGCGCCTGACATGCATCTTCAATGACAAAAAGCTTATATTGATTTGCCAACTCCATGATTGGATTCATATCGGCCATCTGACCGTACAGATGGACAGGAATGATCGCCTTTGTATTTGATGTTATAGCTTTCTCAAGTTGGAGCGTGTCCATGTTGTAAGTAGCGTCATCTATATCGACAAAAACAGGGATGGCGCCGCACATGCTTATAGCTTCGGCCGTGGCAATAAATGTATTGGGAACGGTGATGACTTCATCTCCAGGGCCAATCCCAATGGCCAATAGTGAAAGCCAGAGTGCCTCAGTACCGCTTCCGACACCAATCGCGCATTCGCATCCGCAAAATTTTGCGAACTCCTTTTCAAATTTTTCCACAAAAGGCCCGCCGGCAAAACCGCAGCTGTCAATGACTTGCCGGATGGCATCGTCGATTTCAGATTTAATGGATTCATACTGGGCCTTTAGGTCAATAAATGGTATTCTCATATTTTTGTCTTCCCATGGCGTTTAAAAAAGGTCCATATGGTCAGCGCCAAGTATTTTTTGAAACATTCTTTGATTCTGTTGTGCCATCTCAAATTGTGTATTTTGACTTTTTTCAAAAATCTGGCCGGATTGCCGGCTACGATGGTGTTGGCTGCCACATTTTTGGTCACCATGCTGGCCGCACCGACAACTGCGTTTTTGCCCACCATAACGCCGCACAGCAGGGTAGCGCTTGAACCAATGGAAGCGCCTTTTTGAACCAAGGTTGGGATACAGGTCCAATCCTTGTCTGTTTGCGGTCGTCCGTCTTTGTTTGTCGCCCGGGGATAGAGGTCATTGATGAACGTGACGTTGTGTCCGATGAACACATTGTCTTCTATAACAACGCCTTCGCATATGAAAGTATGGCTGGAGATTTTGCAATTTTTGCCGATTTGGACATTTTTTTGGATCTCTACGAAGGTGCCGATGGTGGTGTTGTCACCGATGCTGCAACCGTATAGGTTGACATGATCGTAGATTTTAACGTTTTTACCGAAGATTACGTCTTGGGATATTGATTTCATATGTTATTTTGTGTTTGGAATTGCTGATATCAATGTTGTGATGGATTGCGCCTGGCTGGTGCGACATGCATGAGCTTGTTTTTAGAGATCAAGTTCTTCCAACACGACCTTGCCGCCGCCGTTGTTCAGGGATTTATCCGCGGCTTCGAGAATTTGTACGACCTTTAAAGCTTCAACGCCGCAGGATTCCGGTTTTCCGCCTGTTTGAATGCAATCGAGAAAATGCTGGCACTCTTTTTTGAGGGGTTCATACTGCTTGATATAGGGGGCATACATATCGCCATAGTGGTATGAATAGTGGAACTCTGCATAGGTGTCATAATAAGGAGGTATTTCGACATGCTTGTCGTAAATCTTTATCTTTTCCATGGGCTCCAGATCGTCATACACCAGCATTTTTTTGCTGCCGACAAAAGTCATATCCCTGACTTTGTTGGGATCCAGCCAACTGCTTTGGATGGTGGCAATACGGCCGTTGGCATAATTAAGCACCATATTGGTGATATCCACAATATCGGGGTTGATGTGGGCCTTGCCCTGACAGTTAATGGATACGGGTGGATCCTCTATCACGTAATTTATGATGGAAATGTCGTGAGGCGTGAGGTCCCAGGCCACATTAATGTCTTTTTGAAAAAGGCCGAGGTTCAGTCTTCGAGCGGCAATGTATTGGATATCGCCAAGTTCTTTTGAATCGACAATCTCTTTGATTTTTCGAACCGCCGGCGAGTATATAAAGGTATGACCGACCATAAGGGTCAATCCCATGTTTTGTGCTGTCTGGATTAGAAGTTTACCTTCACGTACATTTCTGACGATCGGTTTTTCCACAAAGGTGTGTTTGCCGGCCAGCAGGCTTTGCATGGCCATCTCAAAATGAAAGCGCACCGGGGTTGCAATAACAATTGCCTCGATGGCAGCATCTTCAACCAATTCGGTATAGTTGGCAGTTTGCTCGACTTGCGGGTACAGTGATGCCATTGATTGCAAACGATCTGAATCCGCATCACATATTTTTTTTACATTGCATCCGCCAAGTGCATTAAAATTTCGAATCAAATTCGGCCCCCAATAGCCGCATCCGACTATGCCTATATCCAGCATAACGCACCTCCCATTTATTTTTTTCGGCGTAAATGGTTTTAAATACCCATGCGAGTGCCAAAGGAGATCTTTCGCAAAAATCCTATCGATTTTTTAACGCTTTTATGTACTCATGGGGTATTTTATTAGCCGTCGTGTTTTATTTTTTTACTTTTTCATTTCCTTTAATTGCGAATAGACGGCAATGGGAGTTTTGAGCAGAATTTTGCAATCAAGAAGGAATGAACGTTTAATTGCATATTGAATATCGAGCCGCATCATTTCATTGAAGCCTAACTTATTTTTGCCACTGATCTGCCATAATCCGGTTAACCCCGGCACAACATCAAAACGGCTTTTATACCAGAGCTTATAATGTTCAACCTCATAAGGAATGGCCGGTCTAGGGCCCACCAGACTCATCTGCCCCATAAGGACATTGAGAAGTTGCGGCAGTTCATCCAATCCGGAC
>JASFKE010000457.1:0-4237 GCA_050118795.1 Desulfobacteraceae bacterium
GCGGGAGCTAGCTGGCAAGTATGCGGCGAACTTTAATGCCCGTAAGGTCCTGGTCGTTACAGATCCAGGGGTGATCGCCGCCGGCTGGACCGCCGACATTACGAAGAGCCTCGAAGATAGCGGCCTGCCCTATACGGTTTTTTCCGGTGTGACCCCGAACCCAAAGTCAGCAGAGGTAATGGTCGGTTCCGAGGTATACCAGCAAGAAGAGTGCAACGTAATCGTTTCCGTTGGAGGAGGCAGTGTCATTGATTGCGCCAAGGGCATCGGGATCGTGTGCAACACCCGCCAGGATATCCTGCTCTTCGAGGGAGTCGACAGGGTGAAAGACCTCATGCCCCCGCTGATTTGTGTGCCCACCACCGGAGGTACGTCTGCAGATGTATCGCAGTTCTGCATCATCACCAATGCGGCCGAACAGGTGAAGATCGCCATCATCAGCAAGGCCGTCGTACCTGACGTATCGCTCATCGACCCGGTGGTGCTCACATCCATGGACGCCCAGCTCACCGCGTTTACCGGACTGGACGCCCTTGTCCATGCGGCCGAGGCGTTCGTGTCGAACGCCAGTTCGCCCTTCACCGAACTCCATGCCTTGGAGGCCGTCCGGGTCATCTCCAGGAATCTCGAGGATTCGATGCGCAACCTGAACGACGTGGAGTTACGGGGCAAGATAATGTATGCCAGCCTCGAGGCAGGCCTTGCGTTTTCGAACGCCAGTCTCGGGGGGGTCCATGCCATGGCCCACAGCCTGGGAGGGTACAAAGACCTGCCGCATGGCGAGTGCAACGCCATGCTGCTGCGCCATGTAATGGATTTCAATTTCAATATAGCCTCGGAGAAATACGAACGCATTGGAGAAGCCATGGGCCTTGATCTGCGCGGGATGACCCGGCAAGGGAAAAAAGCCTCTATCCTCAAGGAGGTGGATCGCCTTTCGAAGGCCGTGGGCATCACCGAGACCCTGGCAAAGAAAGGCATCCATAATGGCGATGTCAGACCCCTAGCCGAAAAGGCCATCAAGGATCCCTGCATGGTCACCAACCCACGCAGGCCGAATAAGCGGGATATCGAAGTGCTCTATGAAGAGGCATTATAAAAAGGCCGCAAACCCCCTCGAGGAGCAGGAGGATTGGGGCAAGTTGCGGCAAGGTATCATCGGGTTGGGTGAGAGCTCCTCACGCAAGAGCTATTATCCGGAACTGCAAAAGCGGCTCGACGAGCTCGTACAGACAAAGGCATCCCTTGCAACCACGAACAGGCAGCTCGACGGAATCAACCGCCTCCAGCACTCGTTGCTCAAAGCCACTCCATTGGAAGCCAAGCTCACCACCATTACCGACGGCCTGGTAAGATATTTCCGCGCCGATTTCTGCCGCATCTGGCTTATCCGTCCCGGCGATTGCTGTGCTCAGTGCGTTCATGCGAAGGCGACCAACAGCCTGCACCTTTGCCGTCAGCACGACAAGTGCCTGCACCTGCTGGCCAGTTCCGGCCGTTACACCCACACCAATGGGCAGGTCCACAAGCGCATTCCTTTCGGCTGTTACAAGATCGGCAAGATCGCCTCCGGCAGCGAGCACAAGTTCCTCATTGATGATGTGGTTAACAATCCTTTCGTGCATAACAACGATTGGGCAAGCAAACTGGGATTGGCGTCGTTTGCCGGCTATCAGCTTCGCCCGCCCGGCGGTGAATCCATCGGCGTTTTGGCACTGTTCTCCCAACACCCCATCCTACCGTCCGAGGACGCAATGCTCGACAGTCTCAGCAGCGCCGTCGCACTGGCAATCCAACAGGTTGCGGCGGAGGATGCACTGCGTCGGGCCAACGAAGAATTAGAGGCGCGCGTAGAACAACGCACTTTGCAGTTCACCCATGCCAACGAACAATTGCGAGACGAAATCACCGAACGTAAAATACTGGAAAACCAGCTCCAACGCAAAAATGAAAATCTGGAACGGTCCAACGCCGAACTGGAGCAGTTCGCCTATGTGGCCTCCCATGATCTTCAGGAACCGTTGCGCAAAGTGGGCAGCTACATGGAGCTTGTGGTCGAACGCTACCGCGATCAACTGGACCAGGATGCCCGTGAATTTATCGATTACGCCGTGGACGGCGCCCGGCGCATGAAGATCATGATCGACGACCTGCTTAAGTACTCCCGGGTGGTGACACAGGGTAAAACCTTTGCCCCTACCGACCTGATGATGGTCATGCACGATGTGCTCAATGATTTGGAGCTGGCCATTGAGGAGAATGATGCCGCTGTCTCTTATGATTGCCTGCCTGTGGTAACGGCTGATAACAGCCAGCTGCAACTGCTTTTTCGCAACCTGATCGGCAACGCCCTCAAATATCGTGGGGAAAAACCGACTCGAATCCATGTCTGTGCACAGCGGCAGGAACAGGCCTGGAAGTTTTACGTGAAAGACAACGGCATCGGCATCGAACAGCGTTTTTTCGAGCGTATCTTCCAGATTTTTCAGCGGCTGCACCCGCGGGCCCAATACGAGGGCACCGGTATCGGTCTGGCGGTATGCCAAAAGATTGTCGAGCGCCACGGCGGCGCTATCTGGGTGGAATCGACTCCCGGCCGGGGGAGCACCTTTTATTTTACTATTCCCGACCTAAATGAGGGTATTTAAATGGAACCAAAGCAAACGCCTCAACCGACCCGTATTCCGATGCCATTGAATATAGAGTATCAAAGATAAGCGACAAGAGGAGATACTTGTGGAAACGACTAAGCAAGATCAGGTACTTTTAATCGAGGACGACCCCGGAGATGCCAGGCTGGTGGCACAAGTGCTGAAAAAGGCCGGCATCGGTCGTTTTACGCTTGAAACCGTAAACACCCTGGCCGATGGGCTGGATAAGCTATCGGAGCAACCGTACGACGTAGTGTTGCTGGATTTGTCCCTGCCAGACAGCTTCGGGACATCCACCGTGGATGAGGTATTGCAACGGGCACCGGATCAGCCGATTATCGTGCTCACCGGCGCCAAGGATGAGCATCTTGCTATGGAAGCCGGCCAGAAAGGTGCCCAGGACTACTTGGTCAAAAGTGAGATCCCCGGCGGCGTGTTGACCCGTTCCATTGTATACGCCATTGAACGCAAACAGGCCCAATTAAAGTTGAGCCGAACCGTCGATGCATTGAAGGAGGCGAACCAAAAAGTTCTGGAGCAGCAAAAATCGGTCATTGAACAAGAGCGCCTCAAGGTCCTTCTGGAGATGGCCGGGGCCACCTCCCACGAGCTGAATCAACCGCTGATGACCCTTTTGGGCAGTATCGAGATCATGCGGCTCGATGAGAATATTCCGCAGCGCTTGTCTCAGCACATCGACCGGATCGAGGAGGCTGGCCGCCGCATCGCCGAAATTGTAAAAAAGATGAGCACCATCCGCCAGGCGGAGTCAAAACCCTATCCCGGTGGAGGGGCCATCACCAACTTGGATCAAATCACCCGTATTCTTTACGTGGAAGATTCGGATGAGGATTATAAGCTTTTGCAGGCCTATATGGCAGGCATGGACAACATCGAACTGGCCAGGGGCGATAGCATGGCCGCGGCCATATCCATGCTGGGGAAAGAGACGTTCGACCTGATTTTTGTGGACTGCCTGCTCCTCGGCGACTCAGGGCTCGATTTCTTACAATGGATGGAAAAAGAGACCCTGGACACACCGGTAATCATCGTGACCGGCCACGGCGATGAGGTCATCGCATCCCAGATGATCAAGGCAGGGGCCTACGACTATCTTCCTAAATTGAGCATCGATCAAAACCTGCTATCGCTTTGCATCTTCAAGGCTTTGGAAAAATACAAGCTGAATAAGAGCTCTTGACGGATCGGGCCGATCATCTGAGCGCGATACTCTTTAATCAACACTCATATATGTATATAAATCAAGGCGGATTCAAATCACTTTTGAAAAATGCCAGACTTTTCTATTCAGTCGCCCTATATTCTAAGTGGGACGAGACAGTATCGTGATTGTGTTCTGTGCTGTCGAACCCATGGCATCTGCGAGCAATCTATAAGGCTGTTTTGTTTGATACCTGTCTGTCCCGGCCGGTCTTTGAGCGGGGTCTGTTGGTATTGATTGGTTATGGTTATAATTTTCTATAATAACAGCGAAAAAAGACCACCACCTGGATCAAAGCAGCACATGATTGCCGAATCCTTTCGGCCTCGGCAATCATGCGATAAGCCATCTCAAACAAAGGCTA
>JASFKE010000458.1:0-4232 GCA_050118795.1 Desulfobacteraceae bacterium
CTTCAAATTGTTTTTGCACATGATGTTGATGGCCAAAAGTGCAAGTTTTGGGGAAATAATGGACTTTTGTCCGTGCAGTTGCGGCATCCCGAATAATTACTTTTTATTAATTTATCAGTGTGTTATAGATTGTTCAGCAGGCCCTGACGGAACCTCAATCTGTCAAGATCCTAATTTGGGCGCTAAAGGACGGCGAGTTGGCAATTGTTTTGTAAATTACGCAATTTCGTTCTGTGAGTTCCATAAAATATCCGGTTATTTTACCGCCAGCAGGGCTGCGATCTCATCATACCCTTTCTCTACGGCCTTTTGGGCTGCGGTGAATCCCTTATGATTCCGGATGGTCGGATCTCCCCCTCTGGAAAGAAGTTTTTTCACCACTTCGATTTGGTTACTTTGGGCGGCAACGAAAAGGGGCGTCGCGTCATAGATGTTTTTGTGGTTGATCCCAGCACCTCTTTCGAGCAATGGATCGATCATTTGCGACCTTCCCAGTTGAGCGACTTTATGCAGTGCCGTCTCTCCGTTTTTGTTTACCGCGTTGATGTCGCCTCCCTTTTCAAGGGCAAGATCGATCAGGTCGATCCGGCCGTTCTCGGAACACCAATAGATAAAGGGAGATCCCCAACCGTTTTTCGTATTCGGATCCGCGCCTTTGTCGATCAGCCGTTTCGACTTTTCGTAATCGCGGGCATACATGGCTTGCCGCAATTCGATATCGAGCCTTTTTTGTTCCGGATTATTTTCAATTTTCATGTTGATAGCGGGCCAGCAGATTTTCGTATTGTCGGGTTGTGTGAGTGTTTTTAGCCTTTTTGCCATCTTTTTTATGCAACTATGGGGTGAATTCTATCAATTAAATCTGCTGATGAAAGTATTTGTCCAGCCCCATATGACGGTGCAACTGTAAAAACTGTTGCCCGCCCATTTTCGGAAGCAAGGACAGATACCGCCACCCTTCACAGGGAAGGCTGTATCGTTCCAGACCCGGTTCGGTGCAGTGACGGCACGGGTTCATCTTTCCAGCATGGCGCCGGATCCGGACGGTCGCATCCGATGCCAGCAACTTTTCGATGGGGGTTTGCGTGACGTTCCCCGGGCTTTTATCGATCATGGGGCAGGGCAGAAGCGAGCCCTGACTGCGGATAAAAAAGTAATTAAACCCACAGGAACAAGGTTTTTTCATTCTGCCGGTCTTCAAATAATCCACCAGGCAGGTGTCATGAAATGACCATCGCGATGTATCGTTTTGGAAGAAACGGATCATTTTTTCTGTCTGCTGAGAGTTGAAGACGAGATCCTTTGCCCGATCTGGGTTCAAATAACGGCCTTCGGTTATAATGCAGGGAGAAATAATGGTAAAAAGATCGTTTTGCCTTGCATACGTTACGATGGCATCCAGATGGTCTACGGTGAAGGGCAGTACCGTGGTTTTCAACCCGATGATCAAATTGGGGAATTCGGTCCGCAGACGACGCAACCCCTGAATGGTCCGGTTTACTTTTTCCCATGCTCCGGGATATTGCCTGACGTTGTCATGCACATCGCCCACCGCATCCATGGCACAAACCATGACTACGCCAAGTGCCCTGTGTCGGGCCTCCATTAATATCGCTTTCGTTTCTTCGATGACCCGTCCGGTTAAAAATCCATTGGTTGTGATGGCAACGGATTTCAGCGATGTGAGATGATGACCTTTCAGTTCGCAAATCGCGGTAAACAGTTCAGCCAGATCCTCTCGAAGAAAGGGTTCGCCACCGGTAATGTCCAATTCCACCAGATCGGTGAACAAATCCTTCGATAGCAGCGCCAACCATTGATCAACGGACAATACCGGTGTTTTTTTCGGTATCCGCCAGATGTTGCACATGAGGCACCTGGCGATGCACCGATGGGTGACTTCCAGGCTAATGGCATGTGGCTTGATCGTCTTTCCGAATCTGCGCAGATACCTGAACCGAATCCCATTCGTAATTAATTGTCCCGTCAGTGTTACCAGGGGATGAGGCACGATGTACGTTCCCGCATTAAATCTGTTTATGGACGATGCGTGGCAGCACCGGTTTGAAGTTGAGTTGTCGTATGCACTGCCACCACACACCGGCCTGATAGGAGACCTGCTCCAATGTGAAAAAAAACAAAAAGGATAACAGGTTCAGCCTCGGTTTTTTTACTTTGTTTTCCACAATACCGGCGATTAGGTGCATCAGCAAGACAGTGCCGGAAATCAGCGGGGAAATTAGGAGCACCAAAGGCAAACCGATGATATAATATCGGGAGATAAAACTGCAGCAATGATAGACAAAGGAGAGATAGCTTCGAAAGACAGCGGCAATGACCTGAAAAGGTGTGACAGGAATCTGTTTTTTTCTCAGTCTGGCATATTTTTTTAGGGTGTCGAAAAAAAATATGCCGGCACCAAAAACAATGGGCCAGGGAGAAAAAAACAGTGGGGCCAGCAGAACGGTAAACCAGAAGAGGGATTCGGTCCAGGGCAGATAGAGGGTTTTTACACGGCTGGTGTGGAGCCCCTGGAGGACGGGTTCGGAAGTACCGTAGTCAAACCGGCGGGAACAAAAAGCGGCCAGATGGTTTCGGTGTTTGTGGGCCACCCGGCCGTAAGGTCGATATTCCATCGCATGTCCTGCGTCCTGAAGCCGCCAGCAAAAATCCACATCTTCGCCCACATGTAAAAAATTCCGAAACCCACCCAAATCGATAAAGACCGACCTGCGAACAAGAAAATTACAGGTTGGGACATAGAAAAATTTTTCGCGGTCACCGGATCTTTTGAACCATGAACCGATTTTTAGGGACGATTTGACCTTTTCGTATCTGTCCAGTGCTTTCTCTTCCCATGCGGCATCGACCCAACCGCCCAATGCGCCCAAAGAAGTATCCCCAAATGCAGGGACCAGCTCCTTGAGCCAGGTGGGATCGGCCAGGCAGTCGGAATCGATGAAGGCCAAGATGTCGCCCTTGGCAACGTCCGCCGCCTGGTTGCGACAATAGGATGCCTGCCGGTGCTGGCGCATGCGCAGCAGTTGGACCTCGGAATACTTCTCTACGACGCATGCCGTTTCGTCTGTGGAGGCATCGTCCACCACGATGATCTCCAGTTTTTCCGTCGGATAATCAAGATCCATCAACGACGCCAGGCAGGCCTGGATCTGTGTAGGGCGGTTTCTCACGGGTATGATCACCGATACCGACGGGTAACTGCTCTCCTTCAAAAGCGGAAACCCCCTTTGTTCGACATATCCCTTGCGAATCAACGTGTTTAAAAATCGCTGAATCTCTTCGGCGGATAAGCTGGGTACCGCTGTGCGAATACCCACGAAGGGCACCCATCGGCCGTCCGCCAAACGGGACAGAAGCGGTTTCCAGGTGTCATAAATGAAGGCTGTCCTCAAAGGAAAGCCTAATACCAGAACCGACTTACCGCCGGTCAGGCGATGGTAACGGGCGGCAGGCCTAAGCCGATAGGATAGCGCAAGATTATTGTTTGGCATTGTCCTTTCCATGCTCCGGTTCCAAGAGACCGTTGGATTTTAGAAATGTCACGATTCCCTGCACCTGGGATTCCGCTGTACCGGTGAGTATCTCGCCCTTTTTTTCGACGGTGCTACCGGTGAGAAGTTCCATGACGCGCTCGCAGGCATGTTTTCGGCTTTCCGGTGGGTAGGTTAAAGGAGCACCGCGTGTACCTTGTCTGATAATCGTACGCAACTTATATGCCAGGGCATAATGGATAAGCCCAATTCAAAGA
Organism: Desulfobacteraceae bacterium; assembly: GCA_050118795.1. Lineage (GTDB taxonomy): Bacteria > Desulfobacterota > Desulfobacteria > Desulfobacterales > Desulfosarcinaceae > JARRKU01. The sequence continues at coordinate 3,770 of JASFKE010000458.1, forward strand.
TCGAATAGCGTTTTTCCATTGCGGGTGCTAAACACAAAAGCATTGATGAAACCATGGGTTGCATGTTGCACGGTTGAAATTCGGACCCTCTATCCGGAGATGCTAGACAGGTTCATGGTTGAATTCGACGACGAATCAATGGGAATCGGAGATGTCCAATATTTGGACAATCGACCCCATCTGCGAATTTACGAATGTGCTTGACACCGGACTGCTTTCTTTGGATAAAATCGCCCGGACCGATGTCACAGAATCCCGGGTGGATACCCGCATTATTCTTGCCGCCAACGTCCATTTGCACGCCACCATGCAAAAGGGACGATTACGTGAGAACCTGTTCTGCCGGATGAATTGCGTCTCCCTTGCAGGAACGACTGAAGACATTCCACCGCTCGTCAGCTATATGATCATGATCGCCAAGTACGGTGATAACGGAAGGGAGACGTCAAATGAGGCTTTGGAT
>JASFKE010000459.1:0-4232 GCA_050118795.1 Desulfobacteraceae bacterium
GACTCGCATATCGCAGGGTCATCAAAGCAAAGCTGAGCGGTATGATCAGTTGGGGTATCCAAATGGGAAGCTTGAAAAAGGTTCGCGAGCCCATCTGGGCTTCAAAGCGCACGAAATTGAAAGCCGCCAGGGTCAGAAAGAGGCAAACCAGGGCCGTGCACACGCTGATCAGCACCTGCAACAGCTCCCTGTGCTTTGCGGGCAGCCATTGGGACAGGGCATCGATTTTTATGTGCTTGCCTTCTCTGGCGGCCATTGAGGCACCGATAAAGCCGACCCACAGAACGGAGTACCTGACCAGTGCATCGGCCCACGAAAATCCTGTGGACCAGAAATTGCGAAGAACGATCTGTGAGAAAGCCACCACAATCATGGCGCTTAAAAATGCAACCACGAATCCCTGCTCCATCCTGCGAATGATTCGCTCCAGGCGGTACAAGGCATTGATCACGGCCGGCCCTCCCGAAATCGGGCAAGATGCACATGCACCCTATCCAGCGTGGCCTGGGAAAAACTCACGCCGCCCAAGTACTGTAACGCCGCTGTGGATAGTTGCTTGAATTTTTCAACTTCTTCTGCAGTCGGCACAATCGTTTTGACACCGTGTTTTTCCATCACGCGCAGGGCATCCTGGTTGTCCTTGCGGATCGCGGACTTCATCCGGATCATGTTGCGCTTCATGATCTGCATGAGCAGTTGGCGGTGTTCGGACGAGATCCGCTGCAACACGTTCTTGTCAATAACAATTCCACCAGCGAGATAAATGAGGGGCACATCGGTGACAAATTTCACCTTGGTAAACCACTGCAGCGCGATCGCCCCTGCCGGAGGCGCATACACGACATCAACGAGGCCTGTTTGCAGGCCCACCAGGACATCCGGTACTGTCAGGGGGATGGCGGCGATGTTCGCTTCGTTGAAAATGGCATTGGAGATAGGAGCATCTTCCCAGGTCCAGACCTTGGCCTGCTTTAGATTTTCCAGGGTGGCAATGGGCACGGTTGACATCAAGCGCACAAAGCCCACTTCGGACCAGTCCAGCAACACGTATCCACTCTTTTCAAAGCCTTGCTTGAAGAAATCGCTCATCTGGTCCAACACATAATCGACTTCTGCATACGTCTGAAAGAGAAATGGGATTTGAAAGATGTCGATCTCCTTAAACAGGCCTGCCATAGCCGGAGCGGAAAGTGCCGCGCTGTGTATTTGGCCGATGTGCATTTTGCGCAGCATATCCCTTTCATCGCCCAAGACACCCCCGGGATAGATCCGAAATCGGACACGGCCATCGGTTGCCTGGATCACTTCGGCATTGATCTGATTGAAAATCTCCATCCATGTGCTTCCCTCCGGCGCCAGGGTGGCCAGCTTAACTACGACGGCCTTGCCTGCACCCTGGGCACACGGAGCGAGCAGCAAACCTGCCAGCAGGTATATTGTGATCCATTTTAAGATTTTCATTGGGACGGGCTCCTATTCGAACAGTTCATCCACCTCAGTGAGCAACTGCCTTGCCTTATGGCGGGCCGCCGTATTCAACAGCGTCAGGTGGGGAGCACTATCCGCCGGTTGAGAGAGTACTTCATTCAACAAGGCCGTATAGAGTTCCTTATCAAATGCCCTGCGGGCATAGTGCTCGGCATAATACACATGGGCCATCAAAAATTTTCTTTCGCCCAATTCGAGAGCCTTTGAAAAGTGGTGTTGAGCCAACGTTAAACTGCCGCCGGCGGCTTCTGGGCGGGACGCAAACCATATGCCCATGAACAGATGGGGGCTGCCGTGATGGAAGGTTTCATCAAGGGTCAACACCCGTCGCATCATAAGTTCCACCCGGGGAAGTTCGGCAAGTGCCTCCATTGAGCGCAAATTTAACCTGATCCAGTTGCCCCAAGCGGTGGCCGCCCAGAACAGATAGGGAACGTCCTTGCGGTTCAGCTTCATCAGCTTTTGCTCAAATTTTTCCAAAGGGCATTGCACGGCATGCCTCAATCCCCTACACTCCAGCGCCCTGAGGGCATAGCCTTTGGCATGTGCGTACAAGTCGGCTGCGGATTGCCTATCCTGCTCTTCCACAAAACTGGACGTATAGGTGTCATAGCCCTGGGCAGCAGCGATAAGCAGCCGTTCGTTGTCCGGCCAAGCCTCCACCATCCCATCCATGAGCATTAGATACGCCGGCATACCGCTGCGAATCATGTTCAAATCGGATTGTTTGGCAGAGGCTCTGACCACATCCTCCACCAGCGATGCCGCAGCCCCGATCGTCAGTTTTTTATTGGCTGCACATGCGCACAAAAAGAGCGACAAGAGTAGAAACACAAATTGCCGTAATCTAAGTGGGAAAGGCGGCTTTGCGGATATTCTGTGTTGCCAAGTAGGTGAGAAACGCCCGCAGTTGTCGCTGGAAATCGGCATGTTGCTCCCCAGTAAATCTTTGCACGGGACACAGCCTGGAAAACACTATATCGTGTCCAGCCAAGGCCATAACTACTTGTAACTCATAAAAAAAAACGCATTTCATGGCAGCAATTCCATTCATCTCGTAGTCAATAATGAGTTCCCAACCAACTAATATGACTACAAAACCAAGAAAGGAGCCGCTCATAAGAGGTGCAAAATATGGTAAAAACAAATGCCGCTGGAGGCCTGCATTCCGGGTCATCCCCAAAGCAAGGAGATAGGAGTGATCTGCACAATCATTAATGTGAATCTTACCATCTGCAGTTATATTCTGCAAGATTTCAATAGGGCAAGTCCGTAAGTGTCAACCGGCGTCCAAAATTGCCCTACCCTATGAACTTCCAAGAAAATGTTGACAGGCAAAAAGTGCATCGTTGGAGATAGTAAAATCATTCAGAACAGCTGAAAAAGATAGCAACGGAATCGAAAGAATAGAAGTGGTTTCAAAATCTTCCCCGCCCAAGATCGGCGGGGGGAGGTTGGGTTCGAGGAAAGGTTTTGAAACCACTTATAGCCATTTGGCCTCATCATTGTTCCCTTAAAACAGGTTTAAACGCCCTCAATAGAATGTACGTGTGTCGTGAATGTGCCGACTTATTAAATTGGGGCATCTTTTCCCTACCTACTGTGTGATCCACTGATACGCGGCGTCGATCTGCTCTATTTCGAAATAGTCGGTTTCAATTTTGCTAAAAAGGCCGAACAATCCGACCCAGGTGCGTTTCCAGATACGATCTCCCACCACCGCCAGGCGGTCAATGTGTTCCGAATGCTTCATGACCATGCGCAGATCCTCATAGATCGATTCGGCGCTATTGAACGAGGGGTAATGTTTGAGTACGATAAAGATTCGGATACGCTCCCATTGGGCAACCAAATCCCGGATCAGGCGGTCCAGCCGGTCGTGTTCGTTTTCGGTAATTTCCCCGGTGATTGTAATGGCCAGAAGATTGCCCTGAATTTTTTTAATATGCTCGAACATGGTGGACCTTGGGCTAATGCTCGTATAAGTTATCTATCTTCACAATAAGCGCTGCAAAGCGATGTGGCAAATTTTTGAGACCTGTGGTTGAATAGCACCCAAATTGCATAATAGAGGCGCCAAGGAGCTTGAATCAGATGACAAAGCCCCAAGTACTGGTAATTGGCCGCAATTGCGTCGATTATATTTCTGTTGTCGACCGATTTCCCGATGAGGATAAAAAAACCCCGCTCAGCAGGCGAATGTCCGAAGGCGGCGGGCAAGGCGGTACATCTGCATGCTGCATTGCAAGATTGGGCGGAAAGGCTGTGTTGACAGGTGTTCTGGGTGATGATGCTGAAGGCCGGTTTTGCCTGGATCGCCTGGTGGCGTACGGTGTCGATATCACCCATGTTCGAATTGTCAAAGATGGCCATACGCCCGTGGCATATATTTTCATCACCCAATCAAGCGGCAAGCGAACCATTATTTATGAAAACAGTACGCTGCCAAATGTTACGTTTGATGCGAAGATGCAGGCCCTGGCGCTGGACAGCGGTGCCGTGTTGTTGTCTCCGGATGTCACTTTTCTTTCAAAATCCTTAGGGATGTTGCAGCCTCAACTGCCGCCCATCATCTATGATGCGGAACGATGGCGGCAGGGCATTGATCTAATGATGGCAATCGCCGATTATTTCATTCCTACCAGTGATTTTCTGGATGTTCCGGAATTGCAGTTCGAGGGTTTGTCTTTTCGGGAAAAGATATTCCTTCTCCAGAAAAGGATCGAAGGGCGTCTGGTGGTCAC
>JASFKE010000460.1:0-4231 GCA_050118795.1 Desulfobacteraceae bacterium
TACCGATTATCCGCACTCTGTTATCAGCTGCCTCCGAGCCGCCAGGGAAAATGCGCGCAGCGTAAGAGAGATCATCTCCGCCGATCTTTGGGAGCAGATCAACGCCTTTTATCATCTGGTGGAGAGCGCCGGGCGAAACCCCAAAGGCGTTTCCGTCAATCCCAATGAATTCTGCAACCAGATCCGGTTGCGCGGCATGACGATCAACGGCGTTTACGACGACACCATGAATCATGGCGAAGGCTGGCACTTCTCCCGGTTGGGACGGTTTCTGGAACGGGCCGACAAGACGTCACGCATCCTGGACGTCAAGTACTTCATTCTGCTGCCCGATGCCAGGCCTGTGGGAACGGCTTACGATGATGTTCAGTGGGGGGCGCTGCTGCGCGCCACCGGCGGGCTGAACGCCTATCGACAAATCTATGGACGTATCGCACCGGCCAACGTGGGCGAGTTCCTGCTGTTCGCTCGCAGGTTTCCACGCTCGGTCCTTTTTTCCCTGACGGCCGCACTGAACTCTTTGAATGCCATCAACGGCACCCCGGCCGGAACATACCAGGACAAGGCTGAACAACTTCTCGGCAAACTGTGCGCCGAAATATCCTATATGGACATCTCCACTGTATTTAAATCGGGGCTGCATCAGTTCACCGACCAGTTGCAGATAGACATCAACCATGTCAACGATGCGGTTTCGCAGATCTTTTTCGGATATGGTTTCGATGCGGAACAAAAACAGGTACAAGAAGAGGTCGCAAGAGAAGAGTAATTCTATTATAGGGATTCTTGAGGTTAATTTTTCTGTGCACGCACCCATTTGAGCAACTGCCGATGCGCCCGTTGCGGTATGGCTCTTTCCCCGCTGAGCCATTTGATTACGGTGGAGATATTTTGTCGGCCGGTGATTTTTGCCAAATTTTCCGCTGTTATTTTATAGTCCCGGCAAATTGCCAACATCTCCGATTGCCGCGGCACGTCGCCAACTTTTTCATTTGAAGTTTTCGGTAGAACAGTTTTCGTTTTTCCAGTTTCGCCAATCCGTCTATTTTTGCCGGCAGTCGTTTTTTTGTTGGGTATATTGGGCAGTAAATTGGATTCGGCCCGATCCGGTTTGACCGGTTTTGAGATCGGCGGTTGTTTGGGGGGTGGATGTTGATCTGCCCTACTATTTTTTTGGGCAAAATTGATAATGGCCACCAAGGTGCCAACGGACAGCATCTCGGTCACGATACTTAAGATTAAAATATAAATTAGAACGGTCATATTCTCATCAAGACCAAAAATGCGGGCAATAACAAAAACGGGACCGGAATGCATCTCCACTCCGACTCTTCGCCGGGCCAGTGCCCCGAGTTTGAGATCTATTTCATCTATCCTGTTTTGCAGCTGGTTATAGCCTGTTTGATCACGCAAGGTTAATCTGCGGCTGACATGGTTTTTAGGAAGTGCGGACAGGGTATTATCAATTTCCTGGATCTGCTTTTGAACATGGGACTTCTGCTCAATGAGCGACAACTCTTGTACTTCAAGCGCTTTCAAGTTTTCGGTGGATTTGGAGTAATTAAAATAGAGATAACCGAAAACATCCAGGAAGGTGATTGCCGTTAACAGTACCGCTGCTGTTAGGTAATACGGTCGATGCAGGAACCTGTCGGACGACCAACTCATATGTAATATCGTGATGGCAAGCAGTTTCCCACCTTCAATCACAACCCCCAACAACATCGCGATGGTCGTAATCAGTGGGAACACACACATCAGGCCATAGATGTTCATATATGCGTTAATACCTGAAATTAAGCATAATAATGATGCCATAGCTGCGAAAAATATAAATCTTTCAACTGAAACAATGCCGATCGATTTAAAAGGAGCTGTAAGCTTATCGATTGAGCGCTTTATGTTTATTGTTTGCATTTGGATTGTTTTTTGTTATATAAATTATCAAAAATATTGAAAAACATAGAATATAGACAAATAAAGTCAACTAAAAATTTAAAATAGATTTAGTCGGCAGTTCTGTTTGTTGTGGGCAGAATCATTCAATATGGTGAATTGATAGGGAAACACTGTATGAATAAAAAGAAGAAAAAAATCGAGAGTGCGGATTCATTAAAAAGAGATGAAATTAAAAAGGAGCTCTTTAACGAGAGGTTCAAACGATTAAAGTACGCTTTCGGGGTGCATAGCGATAGCGATTTGGCAAAATCTTTGGGCATTTCTCAACAAGCTGTATACGCAGCTAAACAGCGGCATAGCATCCCAAGCAAGTGGCTTGATGTGGCGCTTTCAAAAAATGTATCGACCCTTTATATCATGGAAGGTGATGACGATGTAATTGATGCTGCATACGCACAATGTTCCGGACGTGGAGAGCGTCTCGATTTTTTTCCGGAGGATAGGGCCAATGAAAAACCGATAGGGGAACATCTTCGAGATGAAACGAATGTGGCAAAACAGTTGGTGAATTATGTTACGATGGTCAATGGGAAGAAAATAGACCCATCTGCAGAGCGGTTTATTTTGCATAACATTAGAAGGTATATCCTGCCCAATGTTGTGGCACAAATTAATGACGAAATTGATGAATTACAAAAAATCATGCTTGGATCACCGGTTTAAGGGCTCGCGCAAAAATAACGTCACATTTTCAAGCGCCGATGCATCCCGCCTGGCTGCGTTGCGAAAGCTTGAAATATCTTGATATGCCTTCGCTTTCGCGCCCTGCCAGACGGGCGCCTCAACACTTTTAAATGTAAATTTATTTTTGCGCTAACCCTAAGGGTTCGCCGGAATCACTGTTTGAAAATCAGCTATATTTTACTGGGGTGGAATGTCAGGACCGTTCTCTTCGGCTTTGCGCTTTTTTCTCCACCACACAATAGATGCCGCCCTCTTTGATGCCGGGTACGAAGCATTTGTTGCAGGAGACGCATGCGGCAGGGGTGGTATCGCCTTGCTGCCACCGGCTGGGCAGATCAGGTTCGCGGATCAGGGGACGGGACAGAGCAATGTAGTCCACGTCGGCCTGGCTGACAGCTTTTTCCGCCACGTCGAAAGAGCGGAATCCGCCCACCGACATCACCGGGCAAGAGATATGCCTTTTTATGTTTGAGGCCAAAGCAAGGTTGTAAGCCTCCTTTTCCGGGGTATTGATCTTCTCCCTGGCCGGCCCTATGGCTCCGGATGCAGGCGTGCCGGACGATACTTCGATGGCATCGATACCGGCGGCATCCAATTGCCGGGCGGCAACCAGGGCGTCTTCTTCGCTCAGGCCGCCTTCCAGGTTGTCGGCGGCATTGAGCTTGATCATCACCGGATATTCATCCCCGACGGCCGCGCGAACTGCTTCATACACAACAAGTGCAAATCTGCAGCGATTCTCGATGGGGCCGCCATATTCGTCCGAACGGCGGTTGGTCAGCGGAGATAAAAACTGGTTGATCAGGTAGCCGTGGGCGCCGTGTAACTGCACGGCGTCAAACCCCCAAGCCTTGGCCCTGCGGGCGCCATCGGCAAATGCTGCTGCGATTTTTTGAATTTGAGGGATTGTCAGCGCTTCGGGCTTGGTGGAATACTGGATTGTCTCAACGGCGGAGGGCGCGACCGAGGCATGCCCGGAGACTTCCGGGTTGGCCTGTCCGCCGGCGTGTACCAATTGAACAGCAATTTTAGCGTCGGATGCATGAGCGGCTTTGGCCAATCTTTCATAGGCAGGTGCAAATTCGTCGGTGTGAATACCCATTTTACCGGGAAATTGCTTTCCCTCGATGCTCACGAAGGTATAGCCGCTGATGATAAGGCCTACACCGCCTTTGGCCAGAGTAGCATAACAGTCGGCCAGCTTCTGTGTGGGTCGGCCTTCCGGGTCGCACATGCCTTCCCAGGTGGCGGATCGAACGATGCGGTTGCGCAAGGCCATACTTTTTATTTGGGTCGTGTCGAAGAGGGTCTTCATGGATGGCTCCTTTTTGTTACTGGGTCACCAGCGAGCGATAGAGGTGATGGATTTCAGGGGAGCTGATATGGCCCCAGAAAATGGACGTAAGTGAATATAGAAAACATTTATGCTCTATTTGTCAACCCATTGATTATCCCATAGCTGCATAAAAAATCATAGGCCGCAGCTGTCTCAATTGACACAAGGACAAAGTTATTGTACCGTTTCAATTAAAAATCACTTTATTCACTATTATTTAAAATTCACTTCTTTCTGTTTTGCAGCATCTGA
>JASFKE010000461.1:0-4215 GCA_050118795.1 Desulfobacteraceae bacterium
TCGTCATCGATATTTACCCGGTCAGAGTTCAAGGCTCTGATTCGGCCGCCGAAATCGTTCAGGCCATCGAATTTGCCAACCGCCTTAAACGCAATGATACGCTGATCATCGCCAGAGGCGGAGGATCACTCGAGGACTTGGCGCCATTTAACAGCGAAAAAGTGGCCCGCGCTATCTTTGCCTCTTGTATACCGGTGATATCTGCTGTCGGGCATGAAACCGACTATACCATCGCCGATTTTGTATCGGATTTAAGAGCGCCCACGCCATCGGTGGCGGCTGAAGTGGTCACACCGTTGAAATCTGAATTAAAACTTAGAATAGTTGAATTAAAACAAAGGTGTGAGAGGTCAATAGTCAATAAATGCACGAAGTCAAGGGAGCAACAGAAACAGATAAACCGTTTGATTGTCCATCCCGGTAAGAAAGTGCAGGAGATACGGGTGCACCTGGACAATCTGCAGGGGCGTTTAGAACGGGCCTTTAGGGTCCTTATACAAGAGCAAAAAAACCGATTGAACAGCTCAACAACTGGATTATCAAATAAAAATCCGGTTAATTATGTTAATATATATCGCTCAAAAATTGAGATATCTCTATCTAAACTGCTGCAAGGTATAAAAGAAAAATATTTCCATACCTGCGAAAGGTACAAAACAGCCGAAGCCGTACTCAACGCTGTAAATCCTTCAGCTGTTTTAAAGCGGGGATATTCCATTACGCGCACCCTTCCCGATCTTAAAATCGTCACGGATGCGCAGGAGGCGGCGACCGGCCAACTTCTCGAGGTACAATTGGCCAAAGGAAAGGTTGACGTTTCAGTAATTCGGCAAAAAGTTAATCACATGAACAACGAGGAATCGACAGATGCCTAAACTTACATTCGAAAAAGCGCTGGAAAAGTTAGAGGATATCGTGGACACCTTGGAATCCAATGATCTTTCTCTGGAAAAGGCATTGGCTAAATTTGAAGAAGGCATGAAGCTGAGTCAATTTTGTTCCAAAAAACTGGATGAAACCGAAAAAAAGATATCGCTCATTCTGGAAAAAACAAATGATGATTTCGAGGAAGTTTCATTTGATATTGACGGCGCCCAACACTAAAGGATCATATTACGGATTGGAACCAGCACCCTAAATGGATTTGAAATCTTACCTCAGTGAGCAACGGATCGGAATCGAAACTGCATTGGCTCGGTACATAGAGCAAGGCTGCCCGTCACGGCATCTGCTTAAGCCGATCGAGTACGCCCTCATGTCCGGCGGAAAGAGGTTACGGCCTGTGCTTTGTCTGGCTGCCGCCGCCGCAGTGGGTGGAGATCAGGATGAAGCTATGCCGGCAGCATGCGCTATTGAAATGATCCATACCTACTCCCTGATCCATGACGATTTACCGGCCATTGACAATGATGCGTTGCGTCGCGGCCAATCCACCTGCCACATTGAATTTGACGAAGCTTCAGCTATTTTATGCGGGGATGCTCTGCTCAATTTGGCCTTTGAAATCCTCAGTAACACAGGGGTGAAAGCACCGGTGTCACATTGCCGGAAATGGCTTCAAGTGATCGACACCATAGGAAAAGCTTCAGGGTGCAGGGGGATGATCGAGGGACAGGCACGCGACATCGCTAACGAAGGAATAAAAATAAGCCGGTCTGAATTGCAAGCCTTGCATGAATTGAAAACCGGTGCCTTGATCCGTGCGTCGGTCAATAGCGGCGCCATATTAGCAGATGGGACGGAGCAACAGGTCATCCAGCTGGATCGATATGCCAAGAGTATCGGATTGGCCTTTCAGGTGGTGGATGACATTTTAAACGTTACCGGCGATCCCGTTGAGTTGGGTAAAGCGGTGGGTACCGATGAAGCACGTCAAAAAAACACCTACCCTGCCCTCATGGGATTGGAAGCCTCCCGGGAATTTGCAGATACGCTGATCAATAGCGCCTTGCAGGCACTGTCCATATTTGGTAACAATGCGGAACCGCTAAGGGCCATTGCGCAATATATTGTGGAACGCAAACACTAAAAGGTAGAGCTGATCGTGGGGAAACTAGATTCTATCACTTCACCGGAAGATCTCAAAAAACTCAGTCGGAACGAGCTTCCAGGTCTTGCATCCGAATTACGCACGAAAATAGTCGATGTGGTTTCGAAATCAGGGGGCCATCTGGCATCCAGCCTGGGCGCCGTTGAACTGGCCATCGCCATTCACTATGTTTTCGATACCCCCGGTGACAAAGTCATTTGGGATGTCGGTCATCAAACGTATGCCCATAAGCTGCTCACAGGCCGGGCAGACAGGTTTGAATCATTGCGAAAGCATGGCGGACTATCCGGATTCACCAAGCGCAGTGAAAGTCCCTACGATCCCATGACCACAGGCCACAGCAGCACTTCCATATCGGCCTCTCTGGGCATTGCGTGTGCAAATCGTCTGAACAACAATGCATCCAAGGTCATCGCCGTGATTGGTGATGGATCCATGACGGCCGGATTGGCGTATGAAGCCCTGAACCAGGCCGGAGACCTGCACAAGGATCTTATTGTTATATTAAACGATAATGATATGTCCATTTCGCCCAATGTCGGGGCGATATCCTCTCTGCTGAGCCGAACTTTGTCGAGACAACGGCTGCAAAACTGGCGTAAGGATTTTGGTGAGTTCTTAAGGTCGGTGCCAAAAATCGGAGACAACATTTATCACTGGGCCAAACGGTCGGAAGAGTCCTTAAAAACCCTTGTAACCCCGGGTATGCTGTTTGAGGCATTCAATTTTGACTACTTCGGCCCGATAAACGGACACAATCTTGACCATCTTATTTTAATACTAAATAATATTAAGATGTTATCCGATCCGGTGTTGCTGCATGTGACCACCAAGAAAGGCAAAGGATACGAACAGGCAGAAAAAAATCCAGTCTATTTTCACGGCGTCGGATGCTTTGACATCGAGACCGGAAACAGCACGGCGCCGGTCTGCACAGGGCCATCCTACACCCGTATATTCGGCGACTATATGATTGAACTGGCTCGCCGGAACGACAAAATAGTGGCCGTTACAGCCGCCATGCCCGAAGGCACGGGACTGTCGGGCTTTGCAAAGCTCTTTCCGGATCGTTTCTTCGATGTGGGGATTGCCGAACAGCACGGTGTCACCTTCGCGGCGGGACTGGCCACCGAAGGATTTCGTCCAGTGGTCGCCATCTATTCAACCTTTTTGCAACGGGCCTATGATCAGATCATCCATGACGTGTGCATTGAATCTTTGCCGGTGATTTTTGCCGTCGACAGAGGCGGATTGGTGGGCGAGGACGGCCCCACCCACCAAGGCCAATTTGATTTAGGCTATCTGCGGTCGCTGCCCAATATGGTGGTGATGACCCCCCATGACGAGAATGATCTGCGGCGGATGATGCTGACGGCGTTGAAATACGACGGTCCGGTGGCCATTCGTTACCCCCGAGGGACGGCGTTGGGCGTGGAGATCGACACAGAACCGGCTCCCATGGAAATTGGAACGGCAAAAGTGCTCACCCAAGGAGAGGACCTGCTCATTTTGGCCATTGGACAGATGGTCGCGCCAAGCTTAGAGGCGCATCATCAGCTCAAGGAGCAAGGTATTCAAAGCACAGTGGTGAACTGCCGATTTGTTAAACCTCTGGATGCGGAATTAATCTGCACGTTGGCCAACGCCATCCCGGATATCATAACCGTCGAAGAGAACGCTCTACAAGGTGGATTCGGCAGCGCTGTCCTGGAATTGCTTTCAGATCAAAGCATCGGACCCGTAAGGGTTAAGCGTATCGGCATTACCGATCGCTTTATTGAACACGGCAACGTTGCAACATTGCGGAAAAAATATGGATTGGACGCCGGCGGTATCGTCGCAGCGGCCCGGAAACTGCTCGGCAATGATCGATCACCTCGAACCTCATACTCCCCGACAATCCAAATCGCCGTAAAATAATGGTTTGCCACCGGCTTTTGAAGCTTAAGGGTTCACCACATGCCGCTAAAAAAACGCATTGACCTGCTCTTGGTTGAAAAGGGGCTGGTCCAGAGCCGTCAGCGCGCACAGGCCCTTATCATGGCCGGCAAGGTGCTGGTAGACACCCTGCGGGTTGACAAACCCGGAACCCGGATCCCCATTGATTCGAAAATCACCCTAAAAGGCGATCAGCTGCCTTACGTCAGCCGTGGAGGGCTCAAACT
>JASFKE010000462.1:0-4210 GCA_050118795.1 Desulfobacteraceae bacterium
AAGATGAATACCATGTTGAAATTTTTCGGGATTATCACGGTCGTCGCTTTAATGGGGGCAGCCGTCTGCACGGCGTCCCCCCTACCGGTGGTGGAGCATGATTTGACGGTTCGCCTCGAGCCGTCCAAAAATTTGTTGAAGGCAACGGATGTGGTGACGATTGCGCATGCCAAAGGGTCGCACCTGACGTTCGCGCTGGCTGAACATATCACCATAGAATCGCTGACCGTCGATGGTGTTGACACCAGTTTTTCATTTAAAAACGGTTTGATACGTATTCCTTGGGTCTCCACCGGCCAAGGGCGCCGCCTACGAATGGTCTATGCCGGCAGATTCAACGACAAAGTTGCTTCCGAGCCGCTGAACCTGGACAACCCCGGCTTTGGCGTCACCGGCACCATCAGCTCCCGGGGCACCATGTTGCTGGCCGGCGCCAGCTGGTATCCGGAGGCGATGAACGCAGTGTCGACATATCAAATAACGGTTGACGCCCCTGAGGGAACAGTGGCGGTGATGTCGGGAAGGCCGCTGGGACACGACACGGAAAAGGGAAGGACATTGTCCCGTTGGACCGTTGATCACCCCCTGCGGGGCATGGCACTGGTGGCCGGGCCATACACCGTTTCCACACGCCGTTTCGGCAGTGTCACTGCAGCCACCTATTTTTCAGAACCGTTACAGCACCTTAGTGATGATTACCTCAATGCCACCGGCCGCTACCTGCAACTCTACCAGGAGCTGTTCGGGCCCTATCCCTTCGGGCAATTTGCGGTGGTGGAAAACTATTTCCCCACCGGATACGGATTCCCCTCATTTACCCTGTTGGGCCGGCGGGTATTGCAGCTTCCGTTTATCATTCGCACCAGTCTGGGGCATGAGATCGCCCATTGCTGGTGGGGAAACGGTGTGCTGGTGGATCCATCCCAGGGGAACTGGAGCGAGGGGTTGACCTCCTATGTCGCGGACTATCTGTATAAGGAGCGCCGGGGACAAGGTCGGTCCCACCGCCTCCAGTGGCTGCGGAACTATACCGACCTGGTCAATGCCTCCAATGACTTTCCGATATCCCGGTTTTCAAGCCGCGTGGATCCGGCCACCAAGGCGGTGGGGTATGACAAGGCGGCCATGGTTTTTCACATGGTGCGAAAAAAGGTGGGTGAAGCGGTTTTTTGGTCAACCCTAAAGGATCTTTATACCCGATACCGTTTCAAAGCGATCTCCTGGTCGGATATTCAAGCAGCCTTTGAGGATCGCTCCAAGCTATCGCTGGAACCTTTTTTTCAGCAGTGGGTATTCCGGCCGGGAGCACCCCGGCTATGGCTGGCCAATGTCCGCGTGACAGAAAAATCGTCAGGGTTCGGGGTCAGCGGTATGGTGGTTCAAGAAAAACCATACTACGATATGCATCTGAACCTGACCCTGACCACCGACAAAGAGGAGATATCCCACAAGGTGATGGTGTTGGGAGCCCAAACACCGTTTTCGATTTCCGCTGCGCAGCGACCCAAAGTGTTGACAGCCGACCCGGATGTCGATCTGTTCAGGCGGTTGCATGCGGCAGAGATGCCGCCGACCATAAACGCCATCAAAGGCGCCCCATCCGTGATGGTGGTGGTGGCCGATGATCTCGATTCAGGGGGGGATAAAATTGCCCGTCGATTGGCGGCGGCATTGGGGCTGAGCAACGTTCGCATCGGCGGCGAAGGGGATTTCAACACCCGGGAAATGAGCCGCAGCGACCTGCTTTTCGTGGGGCAACCCTCGAATCGGAGTTGGCTGCCGGCCGACGACGCGCAGTTTGCGCTCACCCCGGAGAGCTTTATGTTAAACGGCGATGGGCACGATCGGGACCAGGCCAGCTTTTTTGGGGTCTTTACCAATCCGCAAAACAAGGCCCGCGCGGCCGGCCTGTTTATGCCCGCCAGCCTCTCCGTGGCAAAGGCGTTGAGCGCCAAAATCCCCCACTACGGCAAGTACAGTTACCTGGTCTTTAACGATACCCGCAACCAAGTGAAAGGGACCTGGGCTGTGGATCGCTCCCCCATGGTGGTGCAGTGGCCGACGGATCCCAATCCCATCAAAGGAGGCAACTGATGACACGAAAGATTGTTCTGATAGCGGTCCTGTCTGTGTGGGTTCTTGCGGGCTGCAAAACACCCACGGACGCCGCCCGGAATACGATGCGGTTGTACGACCTCGAGCGGCATGAAGTGGTCACTGATCGTGAAGCACTCCAACGCTTGCAAGCGGCACGCATCGTGCTGGTCGGTGAGCATCATAACAATGCCGCTCACCATAAAGCCCAGCTCAAGGTTATCCGGTCACTGCATGAAGCCGGGCGCAAAGTCGCCGTGGGTCTGGAGATGTTCCGGCGCGACAGCCAGCAGGACCTTGACCAATGGATCGCGGGCACTACCAGTGAGTCCCAATTCGAGCCGATCTATCTGGACAACTGGAGTTTTAGCTGGGAGCTGTACGGCCCTATTTTTAAGTATGCCAAAAAGAACCGGATTCCCATGGTGGGGTTGAACGTCCCGCGCAGCATCACGGGGCAGGTGGCATCTAAAGGGTTCGAGTCCTTAAGCAAAGCCCAAAAGGGTGCCCTGGAGGGTATTACCTGCGACGTAACTCAGCAATATCGGAACTTTATCGGAAAAGCGTATGGCGCTCACGCCCACGGCCACATGAATTTCAACCGTTTCTGCGAAGCCCAATTGGTATGGGACAGCGCCATGGCGGTCTATGCCATAGACTATCTGGAGCAGCGTTCCGATACGACCATGGTGTTATTGGCCGGCAGCGGCCATGCCCGCAAACTGGGCATCCCATACCAGATTGCCAAGCGTACCCCATGGGATCATGTGGTGGTGATGCCTGAGACCAAAGGGGTTTTCGACCCAGAGGTTCTTACGGCAGGGGACGCTGACTACATACTGTTAAACGAATAGACAGGGGTGACCGTGAATTTCAGATTGCGGTGTTCGGCTCACTATCTCTTTTTGCGAAGCACGATGGGTTTGATCCAGCGGTTATTGGCGCCTTGATAGAACCATTTGTCCGGGAATCCCCTTTGGCGAATGAAGGTCGGCCGCTTGGCCCATTGGGAGAGTTTTTCATAGGCGTCCTGGATCTTCAAAAAGCTCTCTTGGCAGCCCCCCAAATCGGGGTGATGTTTTTTTGCCTGGCGTCGGTAGGCGTTTTTGATTTTGAGTTCCAGATTGGCCGGCACCAGATCATCGGAGCTCAGCTCCAACCGGATCAGACTGCTGCCCTTGACCGAAGGGACAGTGAGGGCGGCCGGCATGACTGAGTTCACGGGAGCTTTTGTTTTTTGCGCTTGCTCCAACACCTGTTTTGAGGCAAGATAACGCTTTTTGGTTCGGTTTTTCTCATTCCACCAGCGGGTGCCCAAAATATTGGAGAGCTGGCAGAAATCCTCCACCGGCTTTTTTCCGGGAGTGCGGGGCAGCATATAGCTGTGGATCTGCTCTACGCCGTATAGGAGCATGTCCATCACGATGATGAACTCCGTGAAATAGAATGTGGCGTATCGGGTGCTCAAGGCCTGCAACAGGCCGGTTCGGCGGTTCAAAGAGGCCAACAGGTATTGCTGGCACGACATGGCGCAGTAACGGCGATGGCGCGGCGGCAATCTATCACCGCACGCCAGGCATCGCCGGGTGTTTTTGGCGCTTATGGATGGGACATAGTTGTGAGCGTGCTCTTGCATAGTGCATTTACCTTAGCAGCAAACGGCCATAAATTGAATCAGAGTTTCAGACACAAACTTAACGCATCATCGACGGCATGCGATAAACATTCTCAACATTGGCTAAAAGCATACCCTAACAGATGGAGCTGCGTTTTCAATGATATCTTGAGATATACTTGATTTTTAATAATGTAAATTTATATTACACATCAGCCAAAAATTGATCATCGCCGGCCTTTGCGGCGGCGGGATTACGGAGAGTGAAAATTTATGACCATTGAAACGGATCGCTACAAAACAATCTACAGTCAAGACAAGTTGGATACACTTTTCCCCCCGGAACGTTCCGATCAATTTTTCGATGCGTTGTTCGGTGATGCCAGTGAAGGCGCCTACGATATCCGGCTGGCATTTAATGCGGTAAAAGGCGACCAACTGATATTTCATTTCGAGCTTCACCAGCGTCCTGGAAAATGCCTGGCTTGCAACCTCACCTAT
>JASFKE010000463.1:0-4208 GCA_050118795.1 Desulfobacteraceae bacterium
ATTCCGAGGATGAACAATTGAGCCTGGACGATGATCTTGAGCTCTCCTTGGATGACCAGGCCGTATCGGATGATGTTTTGGATGGGGCTGAAACAAAAATTGCCGCCCAAGAGGCACAGGGCGATGATCTTGATTTGGCAGGCCTTGATGATTTGTTCGACGAAGATGAGGTGCCGGTCGATGCCGCTGTTTCCGAGGATGAACTATTGAGCCTGGACGATGATCTTGAGCTCTCCTTGGATGACCAGGCCGTATCGGATGATCTTTTGGATGGGGCTGAAACAAAAAATGCCGCCCAAGAGGCACAGGGCGATGATCTTGATTTGGCAGGCCTTGATGATTTGTTCGATGAAGATGAGGTGCCGGTCGATGCCGCTGTTTCCGAGGATGAACAATTAAGCCTGGATGAAGATCTTGAGCTCTCCTTGGATGAAGAGACTGTGTCGGTCGATGCACAGGCCGATGATCTTGATTTGGCGGTCCTCGATGAATTGATTGACGAAGATGAAGAAAGGGTCGAAGGTGCTGTTTCCAAAGGCGACGAATTAAGTTTGGATGACGATCTTGAGTTATCCTTGGATGAAGAGCCTGAGATAGAGGCCAGTGTGACACCGGCGGTTACAGCGGATCAAACTGACCCCGATGAATTTGATCTGTCCGAATTTGAAGACTTGCTGGATGAAGAACAGTCTGCAGAAAAAACCCAGGATGATGATATCGAGCTTAAACTGGATGACGATGTCGAGTTGAAGCTCGATGATGATGTCGATTTGGACGATGCGCTTGAGCTTGAATTGGATTCCGAATTCTCCGAGGATCCAGTTTCCTCTGAACAAGACACGGATGACTTGGATTTATCCGGTCTGGAGGATACCCTTTTGGATGAAGATGAGTTTGAAGCCACGGAGGCTGTCAGCGCCGAAACAGGGGAGCTTGAAGACCTTGAATTTGAACTCGACGCCGAATTTGGGGATAAACCCATTGCCACAACCGATGAACTTTCCCAGGAGGCCTTACAGGATACAGCTTCAGTCGGTGATTCAGCAGATGAGGCGTTGGATCTGTCTGACATCGAAAAAATGCTTGAAGACGACACCATCGTCCCGGACACCTCTGGTACGACCCAAGGCCTTGTCATGGATTCGGAATCCGACGAGGGCCAACAATTGGACGGTGAGATCGGCGATGATTTAGGGCTGGAAGGTGATGAAATAGACCTGTCGGATATCGAAGAAGCTATTAATGCTGCTGAGCAAGATGACCAGGACGCTCCATTTATCGATGACGGTCAAGAGCAGGAATTGGAGTTTGACATTGACGATAAGGAATCCAAAGAGGCCGCTGCTTCTGATGAATTCGAACTCGAACTTGAGATGGAGGATTTATCAACCTTAGCTCCGGAACAACAGAAGGGGGATGAAAGCGGTACTCTGGATTTATCCGATCTGGATCTATCCATGGAAGACGATAAGCTCGCATCCGAAACGGATACGATTGATGGTGGGGATATTCAGCTTGAATTCAATATAGAAGATAATGGGCTGGAGCTAGAAGATGAGGACCGGGCGGCACCCAAAACAACAGCCGCAGCCTCCGTAAGGTCCGGCTTCATGCAGGAAGAGAAGGATTTTGGCGTAGAAGAGACCATCGCCACCGATCCTATTCAGGAACAACCAGCAGCACCTGAAGTGGCTGAGAAAACCCCCAAGAAAAAAGGCGTGAACAAGCCCATGCTTGTCTTAATGCTCTTGCTGCTACTGCTAATTGCGGGCGGGTATTTCGGCTACGACTATGTGGTGAAAAACGACATTCAGATTCCATACATCAGCGACTTTATCAACCCCGAAGCAAAAGATCCCAGAGGTATCAATCGACTGGACACTATGGAAATTAACAGCAAATTTATAGAAAACGAAGTCGAAGGCCGATTATTTGTTGTTACTGGTAAAGTTCGTAACGGCTACTCCATGTCGCGCAAACAGATACGCCTGAAGGGAAAGCTGTACACCAAAGGAAAAGTGCTCGTTAAGACGGAGCTATCCTATGCCGGCCTGGTGATGGCTGACCAGGAGTTGTCAAGCAAACCCCTGTCACAGATCAAGAAAAGCCTTAACTCAACCGTTGGTCAAGATGCCGCCATAACCGTAGCTGCCGGAAATAGCGCGCCTTTTATGGTCGTGTTCTCAAAATTACCAGATGATTTGGATGAATTTGTGATTGAGTTGGTAAGTTCCAGTAAAGCACAATAGATTCTGTTTTTTCATCCAACTATGGGGTTGACTTCGCTGGCATAAGCTGTTAGCTAAACCGCTTGTCTAACAGCACCCGATGCTGAATGACCATGGCGATGTAGCTCAGCTGGTTAGAGCATGCGGCTCATATCCGCAGTGTCCGGGGTTCAAGTCCCTGCATCGCCACCATATAATAAGTAAGGCCGTAATCTTAAATGGTTACGGCCTTTTTGATTTTGGTGGGTGCACCTGGTGTGTTGAGGGTGTCGTGTGTGCTCTTGTTTTCGGAGCTCAAATGGCCGTAAATAATGGAGCAGTGGCCAATTTACACGCTACTATAACCGCCGCTACAATCAAAGGGGCTATTTTGAGGAGACCGGTTCACAAGTATGATCGTGGATCCTGGACAGACACCTGGAGAACTGTTTTGCCCATATCGATCTCAATCCTTTGGGGGCCTGTATGGTAAAACAGCCGGAAAAATACCACTGGAACGCCATCGGCTACCATCTGCAAACCAACAACAGGGATACTTTTTTGTCGACCGTTTCAATTAAAAGCGTTCAATGTAAAAAGCCCAAAGGGGCGCATCCGCCGCTATTGCAGATACATTTATCAAGCCGGCCTCCTTGGTTTAATTGATAGACCGGAAAAGGGCAAGATAAAGGTGATCGATCCACGGTTTTGGCGGCCCGGAAAAAGAGGGGCTATGAGATAACCCGATCCAGCCGTTTGCGCTATCGCGTCCGCTATATCACAGATCCGTCCAATACCAGCACTTCAACCACCTTTTTGTCTCTAAGCATAAAAAATCTCGAAACTGATTGAAAACCTTTCCGGGATCTATTCCCTGAAACGGCTTTCCAAGCTTTTTAAAACGATAAATAAGTAGATCAAAATGATACTGATCGGCATCTCATATGGTGAGCTGCGTCCGGTTAATCTTTTCCAGTGAACTGTTTTAGGGTGATGCGATCTTTGACGCGGAAAAACTAGTAAAAAAGATTTCACCCTATCGCTTTGGCGTAAGTAAATGCACGTGTATGAGCAGTAAAAAAGGTTTTTAAAAAGGAGCCCTAATCTCCTATTCTCTATCTCCTCAATTGAAGAAGAATTTGGACAAGGCAAGCGTCGGTTAAATTTGCCAAAGATCAGTTGTGAACTATATTGCACCTTAAATTCACCATGGTTTAATTTCTTTAATGGAAGCAAAGCAGGCTATTGTATTCATACCCATAGGTCTTTTAACCATTTTGCCATCTTTTTAATGCAATTATAGGGACAATATTCGCATGGAGAGTCTTGGGCAAGCAAAAATATATATGAATTTGCTATCATTGAGGGCGCGTAGGTTTGCAAACACTGAGAAATTGAAAGTTCGCGTATTCTTCAAAAAACCCGATTATAGGGTTGCATCTTCAACAAACCTAAGCTATACGATGAAAAAAATTCAGATTACAATTTAAAAGTACTGGTCAGTAGTTCTGAGACATGAGCTTGTTCAATGCTGTTTACGTTGAGCTGCGCTGAAATGCTAACTGAAAATGGAGGACTATTATGTTCGAGGCTAGAAAAAAAAATTATCAACTAGTTGGGATCGGTATCGTTGCCATCGTGGTTTTATTGGGGCTGGCGTCAACTTGCTGGAGCTCACCGACGGATTATGATGGAACCTATTATGGAACTTTTTCAGGTGATGATAGTGGCTACTGGGTTGTGAAGGTCAGCTATACTGGTGACACGGTATTCCTGTTTTATTCCACAAGCCAAAGTAAAGGCGACGTTGGGATTATGACCTTTAAAGAGGAATCCGACACTGTCGGCAATTACTACACCGATGGATCATATATTCAAAGCAACTCGGTCAACGTGTATATTGATTCCACGGATCGCTCTGTAACTGGTGAATGGGGAAACGAAGGCTCTAGTGAGTCCGGAACGTTATCAGGCAGCGCCTACACAAGCTGTTCATATGAC
>JASFKE010000464.1:0-4206 GCA_050118795.1 Desulfobacteraceae bacterium
ACAGACCGCCGATCAGCATCACATTATAAGCAATGGCGCTGACCAAACCGCTCTCCACGTTCAACCAGACGAACATCGCCAGACTGGCCAGCAGCAGTTCGACGGCCATACCCATGCCGGCCACGGCAATACGTCGCTCCTTTTCAACAAACGCGGCGGAGGCGGAGGCATTGACGTAGGGTATGGGGGTCAGGGCGAGCAGGGTGATTCCCATCTCATGCACCTCTGCGCCCCACTTTTTCAGCGCAAAGGCATGGCCCAATTCGTGGAGAATTTTTACCAATGGGTAGATCAGCCAGAGCAGCGCCAGGTTGCGAGGTGAGAAAATCCGCTCGGAGAGGCTCCCGGTCAATTCGGACCAGTGCAGTCCTGCCAGGATCATGGCGGTCAGCACGATCAGCAACCAGAGGGCAAAGGCGCCCCGGGTAAACAACGGGGCAGCGACAAAGCCCCATCTCTCCAAAAACCGGTCCGGATCCCACAGTGGAAAGCGCAAAGAGAACGGGTTGGCGGCCCGCTGTTTCCAGCCCCGGGCCTCCCTGTCGCGAATCTTGCGGACCAACTCCATGGTGCTGGGCAGGATATTGCTCTGAATCAGGTCGGCCTCATGCAACCGGCCGAGCAAGTGAATGAATTCATCCTGGGTCGGGGCGGTCTCGCCAGCCAGGCCGCCGGCATTGTCCCAGATTTGCTGAACCGTCCGGTGGCCGTCCATCTGGCCGATCAGTGCGTAAGCGGCTGCGTTGAACCGGTGGTTGCGGCAGGTCAGGCGGTTTCTCAGGACGTACCAGGGTTGCCCCCGGTAGACATGGCGGGTAATGACGGCGGTGTCGCGCAACACCGGTTTAAGCTGAGCGACGCGATACCAGTATGTGCTGAACACGGACTCGGTCATGGCATCCAGTTCCAGAAAAACAGGCGCAGCCAGTCAACCAGCCGCCGGGTCCATATCCGGACCAGCTTCTCCTGTTTGATCTCGATTTTGGCGACCCCTTCCATGCCGGGGCGCATCAGATCGGTATGGCTATCCATGACCGCTTCGACGCGGAAATAGTTGTGTTTCGCTTCGGTGGTGGAGACAGGCATCAAGCGATCGATGGTGATGGCGATCGCCTGGTCGGGAATGCCGGACAATTTCAACTGCCCCCGTTGTCCCGCCGCGACCAGACCGATATCCCGGTCGTCAACCTTGATGACCACCCGGTAGTCGCCGGTTGGAGCCACTTCGAACAGCACTTCGCCTTGGTTGACCGGAGAGCCCAGGGCCTGGCTGAGGTCACCTTTGACCACCAGCCCGGAAAACGGCGCCACAAGGGTCGTACGCGCCAACTGCTGCTCGACCATCTTCAACTGCGCTTCGGTCTGAGCGCGTTTGGCTTTGAGAATGGCAATTTCGGCACGGTCCGATCCCGCCATTGCCTTGCGGTATTCCTTGAGCAGCTGGGTGCGCTGACTTTTCCATTTGCGCTGTTCGAGCCGCAATTCCCGGTCATCCAGGGTCGCCATCAGTTCTCCCTTGCGAACCAGGTCGCCGGCACGCACGTGCGCCTCGGCAATGTAACCGTGTTGCGGCGCCACAACTGACCGACGCAGACCTGCTTCCAAAACGGAATCGCATGATATGCGCAGCATCGCGCCGGCAACGGAAAGCCAAACCAGTATAACGGCGACCAAACCGACGCCCACTTTCAGCGGCAGGTGATGCGGTCCAAACAGTTTGGCGCACCCGTTGTGAATGGATTCGAGGACTTTTACCGGCAAAGAGCGCTCGTCCCGTCTCCGGGTAGCCAGCACCGGTCCGAGCAGCAGCCCGATCTGCTCACATTGCGCCACCGTTTCAGCGCCAAAGGGCCTGTCCGCATCGCGCTCCAGCAGCAAGGCGCCGATCGCTTTACCGTTCTTTACCAGCGGCAATGAGCAGATCGCCTCCCCTTGCTGGGAATTGGCCAGCTTGGCATGAAACTGGGTGACTGTAATTTCGTCACTGGAGATCGGCGGATAGACAACGCCGGCACCCTGGTCCAGGGACTCGTTCATGGCGTCGCCAATGGCGCGGACCAGATTCAACTGTTGATCAATACGGGGCGTGTGGGAGATCGCCTCCACCCGAACACGGCGGTAGCGCATAAACCCCATGCTCACCCGATGACAGGCAAAGCGTTGGGCCAGCTCATTGGTCACCTCTGTGGCGGCGACCTTGAACTGTTCATGTTCCAGTCCGGTGGCGACCAGGTTCACAAGATTGACCAGCTCTTGCCTGGCAGTGGTTCCCTGCAGCAGGATAATGGCTTCGAGCCACTTGGCCCCAGCCTGAACCTGCTGCACCGCTGTTCGCTGCTGCATCTGTGGACGGTGGGTCATCTCGATGGCGACGGCGCCCAATAACCGGCCTTTTATAAAGAGCGGACAGGCCAAGGCATCCAGCGGCTCACCGGTATCTTCAACTTGGTTGCTGCGGGTTTTGACAACCGCCTGTTTGCTGCGCAAGGCCGCCTGGGCGACAGGTGACAGCGAAGCCTGATCAACTCCGCCTTCCGGCCAGAACTGGGTTCGATCATAGGGCCCTTCGTCGAGTGGCCCGGTAAACAGGAGAGCTTGCTTCGACCCGGACAATATCTGACACTGGTTCAGCAGATATGTTTTGAATACGCTATCCATCATTCCAGCTATCAGTCATCCATCAATCCAGGTATCCGCACAGTTATCCATCATTCCAGCTGGCACTCGCCGTCTAGACTCGGTATATGCAATTATTGACTGTTCCGGAAAATACTTGAGCTTTTTTTAGACTGGCCAGTCCTTATCCAATATTCTCACCCCATGTCGCATGGCGATATCCCCCCGGCGCAATACCATCGGTGAACCTGCCTGACCTCTTTGCCGTTGGGGTCGAAATAGTTTTGGGCGGCCGCATCCAGGCGGCGGCTGCCAGCGGCGCCGGCCGGTTGGTCACGCCATGCCGGTGCCTGCAGGCCGTATTCATTGTCTATGAATCCTGGTAAGTTGTTGATTTTCAGGGGCAGAAAACAACAGGTTCGCGGTGGCTGCCGGATCAAATTCCTCTGTGCAACATGTTGTATTGACAATGAGATTGACACACATGGATCGGTTTGACATACTCGGAATATTAAAGCGAGCTCTTACCATGACGATCTCTAATTGAGAGCTTCCATTCCGGTTCCTGTTACCCAGCCTGTGCCGACCTGCTCCTGATCATCACCCACAAATTTCCAGCACGACCTCAAATGGCGACCATCCCAAAAGATGAATATCGTGTAGGGATAGGAGTGTTGAACCATGGAAACCATAATCCAGATTTTAAACCTGGAAGATGACCCGGTGGACGCAGAACTCGTGCAGGCCACCCTCGCCCAAGCCGGTTTGACTTGCCGCATAACACGGGCCCAGACACGGGATGAATTCGAGACCAGCCTGATCGATGGCGCA
Organism: Desulfobacteraceae bacterium; assembly: GCA_050118795.1. Lineage (GTDB taxonomy): Bacteria > Desulfobacterota > Desulfobacteria > Desulfobacterales > Desulfosarcinaceae > JARRKU01. The sequence goes on from JASFKE010000464.1 coordinate 3,448, forward strand.
ACGGATATCATCCTGGCCGATTTCCGGCTGCCAACCTATGACGGGATGTCGGCGCTGCGGCTGGCCAATGAGCGCTGCCCCGAGATTCCGTTCATCTTTGTCTCCGGCACCATGGGTGAGGAGGCGGCCATAAAGGCATTGACCCAGGGCGCCATCGACTATGTGCTTAAAAGCAATTTATCGCGCCTTGCGCCCGCCGTCCTGCGGGCGCTTCAGGAGACCCGGGACCGGCAAGACCGCATGCGGGCCGAGGAGGCCTTGGCCCAGAGCGAGGTGAAGATGCGCTACATCCTCGATTCGGTGGATGAAAGTTTTATCGTCATCGACCGGGAGTGCCGTATTTTGTCTGCGAACAAGGCCTTTTGCACCTTTGTGGATAGACGCGAGGACCAAATCATCGGCAGGCTGTGCCATGAAATGATACACCATAGCCCCCTGCCCTGCTCTAAGTCGGGCGAAGAGTGCCCTGCCAAACAAACCTTTGACACAAAAAAGGGCCATGCCCTTTCTCATACCTATAAGGATGCATCCGGCACCCAATATTACCTGGAACTCAAGGCCTACCCCATGGTCGACACCTCCGGAACCATTACCTCCGTCATTGTGACCATCAACGATGTGACTGAGAAGCGCAAACTTCAAGAGCAGTTGGTCCAGTCACAGAAATTGGAGTCCATCGCCCGTCTGGCCGGCGGTATGGCCCATGATTTCAATAATATGTTGAGCGTTATTATCGGGCACACCGAATTGGCCATGGGG
>JASFKE010000465.1:0-4195 GCA_050118795.1 Desulfobacteraceae bacterium
ATGCGGACAACCATGCGGGCCAAGTCTTTATCCGATCGTGGTGGCCTTATGGAATTGTTGGTGCTGTGCATCGTCATCGATCCTTCTCCAACAGGAAAACCGATTCAGGTTTCACCGGATTATTCCAGAGGCAACTTCATGCGGATGCTGGAAGCCCGCGAACGCTGATCTCCAATACTTCGGCAACCGCATTCTCCAGTTCGATGCGATCGCCAACCGTGAGCACTTGACCTGTTTTTTCCATTAACTGACCGGACAGCGTCTCGGCTTCCACGCTGGCCAGTTGGGGGTTGAGTTGCCGGTTGTAAAGATAGGCCAGCCCAAAGGTACCTGTTCGGCCATGCCCATAGCGGCAATGAGTTGATTGTCTAACCACAGCAGTGCCGTTTTAAGTTCCTCCGTTGCACGGGCTTCCATATCGGTCACCCCGAGGCGCTAAACGTCGAATCCAACCCGCTTTCATTTTCCGCCAGGTCATAACACTCGGCACACATATTGACGATCACTGAAATGTCCTGTTGTCTAACTTCGTCTAAATCGGCTTCTGATTTCGGGGCATAGCATGTGGCGATGGCCAGAGTAATCCATTTGATCGGGTATTGGGATGTCGACTGCATTGTGGGATTCTCCTGACACATGTTTGGATAATAATTTACCAATGTGCTGTACCGCGTCGTATCTTAACTAATAGAGGGTTTGCAGGATTCCAGCAACAAACAGCCACATTAAAATATTGTTCAATTAGCCTAATTGTATCCCTGCCATACACATAGCTCTATCGTACCAAATTAGTCAATATCTATGCCAATCAGCATTTATGTATCTGATTCAATTGTATCACCTTTAATCAATTGCAGTTTAAGTTGCCTTTTGTCTTCATTGGCCAGGTAAAGCGTCCGGGATGGAAACGCAAAATCAATCCCCGCCGAATCGAACTGGTGAAGTATCTCCAGACAGGTCTGTTGCAGCCAAGCCTGAAAATCCCACCATTCAGGGGGATGGTACCACACCACCACGGTGATATTAAGGCTCCAATCATTGAATCCGTTGAAGTGTACCCGCGGCGGAAAATCAGGATGTAAACCTTCATGGTTTTCAAGAATATCTCTTAGGATTTTCACCGCTTCTTGTACTTTTTCATACGGCGTGTCGTAAGTTATACCGATTTGGGTCAGCCAGCGGATATTGGGACGCCGGCCGACGTTCTCCACCTCGGAGTTGACCACTTTCTCGTTAGGAATGGAAACCAAATTACCGTTGAGCAGCCGGATGCGGGTGCTTCTGAAACCAACGTTTTCAACACTACCGTCATAGTTATTGATTACGATGCGGTCGCCCACCTGAAAGGGTTTGTCGAATAAAATGGTCAATGTACCGAAGAAGTTGGCGATGGAGTCTTTAGCAGCCAATGCCACGGCCAAACCGCCAATGCCCAAAGAGGCCAACAAGGGTGCGATTTGCAAACCGGTTAAATTTTGCACCACCATCATGCCGCCGATGATCACTATGAAGACACGAAGGGATTTACCGATTAGCGGTACCAAAATGTTATCGATACTGCTGTCAGTGCCATCGGCCCATTTCATCAGCCGGGCATCCAGTAATACCACCATTCTGTACAAGAACCAAAAAAGGGCCACTGTCCCGCCGATATCAGCGCCGCGCTTAACCACCGTCAGGATCAGGTTGGTGCCGTCGGCGCTTTCAAAATGCTCATATAGCGGAGACAGGGCTGCATAGATACCATATACATAGATGAAAAGGCTGACCGGTTTTACAGTGGCTTCGAGAAAAAGCCGTAGCCATGAAATCACCCCGTCTTGGTAAGGAATCGTATGGATTTTGCGTCGAATGCCCCATCGCAATAAGCGCTCAATGACCATCACCCCCAAAAGCAACACAAAGCAAAACAGCAGCATGATCAATGGGATGCCGGCCAGTGTATTTTGTTTGATCCAGTCGCCCATGTACGTCGCGGCAATATCACTGAACTTTTCAATGCCTTCGCCAAGCTTTTTACCGGCCTCATCGATCCCTTCGGTCTTGACTGGGCGCAGCGGTTCTGCCGGTGTTCTTTCTTCAGCCGTATTTTCCTCTGAAGATCCATTCGTCGTGGGTTGCAAACTCTGTTGGTCAGCCGCCATAACCGGGCCAACCTGAATCAAAAAAATGACAAGCAACAAAATAAGAATTGCGCACCGGCTGGTAAAAGAGATCTTTCTCATAATACCCTACCCCACTATAACCATTTGTTTTTTCTAAAATAGATGACCATAATAACGACAATGGCAATCATGAAACCCCATATGGCGCCGTATCCCCACGGCCACTCCAGCTCGGGCATATGTTTGAAATTCATGCCGTAGACGCCCGCGATGAAGGTTATGGGGATGAAGATGGTTGCCACAATGGTGAGGACCTTCATCACTTGGTTCATGCGGTTGCTGATGGTGGACAGATAGAGATCCAGCATGCCCGAGAGCACATCGCGATAGGATTCGATGGTATCCATAAGCTGCACGATATGGTCGTAGACATCGCCCCAAAAGATATGATTCTGGGCCTGGACCAGGTCGAACTCGCCCTTTGAGAGGCGGCTCAAGACCTCACGCATGGGCCATACCTGCTTGCGCAGGTAAATGACTTCACGTTTCAAGCCGTGAATCTGTTGAATCACATCGACTTCCGGGTGGTCGGTCAGGTGTTCCTCCAGCGTTTCAAGACGATCTCCCATTTTTTCCATGATATAAAAGTAATGATCCACGATGGCATCGATCAACGCGTAGGCCAGATAATCGCATCCACGCTGGCGGAGCTGACCTTTGCCTTTGTGCAGTCGATCCCGCACCGGCGCAAAGACATCCCCCGGCGCCTCTTGAAAGGTCAGTAGAAAATGGGCGCCCAGGACAAGGCTCACCTGTTCCGACACCACCATGTGAATGTTATCATCGTAATGAAGCATTTTCAGGACAATGTAAACGTAAGTATCAAACTCCTCGGTCTTGGGGCGGTGGGCGGTGTTGACGATGTCTTCCAGGGTCAGGGGGTGGATGCCAAAATGGGGCCCTATGTTTTTCATAAAGTCCAGGTCATGAATCCCGTCGATATTAATCCAGGTGTTGGTGGTTGCGTTACGCAGCGGCAACAGGTCTTCGATGCGATCCGTTTTTTGCTCCTGAATGTGTTCAGACGTGTAATCAATTAATGAGATGTGGACATTTTCGGTTTTTTGTTCACCCACGTGAACCAGCGTGCCAGGCGCACTGCCGGCCTTCTTATTACTTTTCTTGATAAATCGTGGCATTGAAAAGTATCTCCCTTTATGCTCGACGTGACGCCCGATCGGTTGTATTCAAACCGGGGGCTTTGCACCCGGTTACAACCGCAACGTTCATAACACTGGCGTGCTTTTGGTTCCCCGGCCGATGGCCGGAAATTCGAGCCACCCGCTACTTGGGGTGGTCTTTGACTCCAGCATAAGAAGACCGAATCGATATTGGGGTTTTTGGCACAACGCCCCGAAAAGGGGCATTACAAAATCATGCGGCTTTCCCAAGATAGCGATATACGCTAGCCTTTGAAAGGCTGTAGTCCTTCATGAGTGTTTTGATTAACTCCCCCTGTTGTCGCCTTTGCCGGAGTTGATCGACCTGTTCCCGTGTCAACTTTCTCTTCCGACCAAAACTGACGCCCCTCTCTTTGGCTTTTTGAATACCATCTGCCTGACGTTCGGCACGAATCTCCGTTTCAAACTGCGCGATAGCCCCCAGCATGTTGAACAACAGACGCCCCGTGGCATCAGCCGTATTGATGTTCTGGTTCAGTACCTGAAGGTTGACCTTTTTCCGCTGCAGTTCATCAGCTATCTGGCACAGGTGCAGGGTGGAGCGGGCCAGTCTGTCCAGGCGTGTAACAACGAGTGTGTCGCCCTCCCTGGCGTATTCCAAGCACGCTTTCAGCCTGGGCCGCTTGTCGGATGAGCCGCTTTTTTTCTCCTTGAAGATCTTGTCGCAGGATTTCAGGCAGTCAAGCTGCACCTCAAGGCTTTGTCCTACCGAACTAACCCGTGCATAGCCTACAAGCGCCATATCCTTATCCTCCGAACTGACTGTTTGTGTCTCATAATTTTTTAGACGATGTGCGAATCTAATATTGAGACATCTTTTGAGACGTGTCAATATAAACGTCACACAAA
>JASFKE010000466.1:0-4189 GCA_050118795.1 Desulfobacteraceae bacterium
GAGGGTTCTCCGGGCGTAAGCCGCACATGTCGTACTATGGGTCACAGTTATGATGGTGGTGCCGTTGGCGTTGAGCCGCTCCAGCAGGGCCATCACCTCTTCGGAATTGCGTGAGTCCAGGTTGCCGGTGGGTTCGTCTGCCAGCAAAATGGGCGGATTGTTGACAATGGCCCGGGCTACGGCCACCCTTTCGCATTCACCGCCGGATATTTGGTTGGGAAGCCGTTTGGCTTTGCTTTCCAGGCCGACCCAGCGCAATGCTTCCATGGCCATCTCTTTTTTTTGGCGGGTGGAAATTTTGATGGCCGTCAGCGGCAACATGACGTTTTCCATTACCGTCAAGTAAACGACCAGGTGAAAGCTTTGAAACACGAATCCCAAATACTCTCTTCTGAAATCCGCCTGTTGTTCACCGCTCAATGAATAGACATCAAGATCATCCACAATATAGCGCCCCCGAGACGGTGTGTTCATGGCACCCATCACCGACAGCAGGGTGGATTTGCCTGCCCCGGATTCACCCATGATGCTGATGAACTCTCCGCTTTGAATGGAAAAATTGATATTCTCCAACGCGGTTACCATTGAATCTGCGTTTCCGTAAGTTTTCGTTATATTGTCAACTTCTATAAAACTCATGTAATCCTCCACATCCATTTTTCGAAAGAGTAGTGCTCGTTATTCAAAAGCTCTTAAGCGCTTGGTTGGGATCCATGCGTGCGGCCATAACGGCCGGATAAGCGCTGGCCATAAGACCGACTATCAATGCCATGGCGACAGCTCCTGTGGCCAGAATCGGATCAAACGACATGGCGATATCGCCCTGTTTGCCGGATATCTTCAGACCGGCCCAGATGGCCCCGGTGCCGATAAGATAGCCCATCACTCCAGCCACAATGGAGATGAGACCGGATTCGATGAAGATAACTCTCATGATATCTCCCTGCCTGAAGCCGATGGCGCGGAAGATACCGATCTCTTTGGTGCGCTCTTTGACGCTGCCCATCAAGGTCACCAGAACCACCAATCCGCCGATGAAGACCACTACCACCGAAAGGCCGTAGGAAAATTTGCGGAATTGGGCCAGGGTCTCCATGCGCCCTTTGACCACCTGCTGGATGGCCATCACCTTGGCATTTGGCAGCTTTGCGCTGATCTGGTTCACCATGTCGTCCACCGGGCAGGCATTGCACAGGGCAGCCACTTCTACCAATGAGACTTCGTCCGGTTTGTCCAGCACGGCCTGGGCCGTCGATAGTGTGGTGAACAGCAGCTGATCATCCTGGGATCCGGTGGCCGCCAAAATACCGCTCACCGTCATGGTACGATGGTTGATGGACAGCTGCTGGCCGATTTTGATCTCCAGCAGTTTTGCGGCCTGGGCGCCAGCCAACAATTGATCCTGCACCGGTGCCGCGCCGTCTATTTTCCACCACGGTTTTAATATGCCGGTGACCTTAAAATCAACACCCGCCAGCAACGCTGCCTGGCTCTTAATTTGCACGGTTCCCAAGATAATGGGCCCCACGGCCGCAAGGTTGGCGGCATTTTTGATGGTATTGATTTGAGATAGTTCAGATTGACGGATGGGTTCCATCTCAAACGAGACGCCGCCCAGGGTCATTCCCCCGTAGGTGAGGGACAAGTTGTCTGTGTGAGGTACGATCAGGATATTGGCGCCATATTTTTCCAGCTTGTGGTTGATGTCCTTGGTCATGGTGTCGGCAAAACTGACCACCGCCACCACTGTTGCAACACCGATAATGAGACCGGCCAGGATAAAAGCGGCCTTTGCTTTGCGACGAAGCAGGTTTTTAATCGCGATGTCTTTGATTCCCATGGCTATACCTTCTCTTTGAAATTGAAGTACGACTTGCCGGTAAGGATATCTTCTACCCTCAAGATGAGTTGGTCGCCTTCGACTCTGCGATTCAAAGGCGCTGGATTGCAGCCGCCCTGGACTTCATTCACCAGCACGGAGGCGAAGCGTCGTCCGCAGTTGCGGCAGACCATCTCGTCGCCCTTTTGGTAGTAGCCTTTGCCGGCCGGCCAGCAGACATCGCATGCATCAAAGGCAGCGCGGATAACACCATCCGAACTCTTAAGCATAAAGTACCGTACCGTCAGTTCACCGGCTTTAAAATCAAAGTGACGGGCCTTAAAGAATAGATAGCGTTTGCAGCCAGATGGGAATCCATGGAATTTTGGATCGTCCATCGTTGCTAAAGGGTTTGAAAGTAAAATGGGGTTGCTCGGGGGTGAAATCTCTTCCAATTCCAATGGTGCCCGCCTGCAACACGCGATGGGGCACACTGTTTGGTGGTGAGGTAAAGGCCAAGTCAGTTGTTGGCTGGTAAGGTTCAACTTTGCAGCAGGGGGCAGGTGCTTTGGGTGAGCACCCTTGGAGTTCGGCCATCCAATTCTGGTGGTCCATCATTTGTGGCGTATCTATAGAGCAGCAACAGGACTTGGGCAAACAGGATTCAACACCTGCCGCGGCGTTTATCGCAGCTCCCGTTCCAAGCAGCACCACCAATACGATCACGATAAATTTTTGATGGATATTTGCCATGTTTTCATTCCTTGGGAACCATATTTACTATCTATACTGAATATGTCAAGTATTGTTTCTGCTCTTTTTTACCCCACCTTATATTGTTATGGGAAAACCTTCAGGACTCCAGATCCTTCGTTGGCAAGGGTTTGCAATAAAGTGCCACAGCTATGCACCCTTGCCGTCTTGGCTTTGGAGCCCTAAAGGTATTTTTATTCATTCAAACCAAAGGCGCCCGCTAGTCGGCACCGAAAATGGACCCCACAAAACAGCCGCCGCCTCCGCCACCTGAGGCGGCCGGGTCGTTGCCCAGTCCGGGGCCAGTCAGGCTGGATTCGTTGCTATTGCGGTATGAGGGGCCGGACAAATCAATAATAAATCCGTTTGCCACTCCGTCCGCATCCTCTTCGCCGCCGTCTTGCAGGCTGCGTTCCACCACAAATCCCTGTGTATCCATCACAGTGTTGGCGGAGCTGTTTTGCCAACCTTTGAGGCTGTCGTACCGCATCCAACTGGCCAACTGTGTATCGAGTGGGTCGGAAAGGTAAATGGTCACATCGACCCGATCACCGGGCTGGGGTACCCGTATTTTGTAATTGAGCAAACCAAAAGGCAATTGGACCTCGGGACCCGGTGCGATATCCAGACCTTTGGGGTCGACGCTGCTGATAGCGTCAATACCGATGCCATTGCTGTTCTGCGTAACCGAGATCCCCACCAAATATTGACCATCAGCTATGGAAACGCTCTTTATATGGGTCGGTTGGTCGATATCCGCAATGGCATCGTTATTCATATCCGTATGTTCGGAAACCTCAAGGTTGTCCGGTATTTGGTTATTGTTTAAATCGCCGCTATCTTCGCCAATGGTGAAAGTGGTGGGCTCAGACCATTGGGATGACTTGCCAAGATGATCGAAAAAACGGACACGTGCCGAGTATTGTGTCGAGGCGTTTAGGACCAGTTGGGGAACCCTCATTTCAGTAAGGTAACGGCTCATACTCACCAGATCCATCACCACGATTCCGCTGGTCGTCTCGGTAATCTGCCACTGGGTGAGCAGATGATCGTCGCCGTCAGGGTCACTGAAGGCGGATGTACCGAGCCGGGGCATCAATTCGACATTCGACTCGCCATTGGCGGGGGTTGTCAATACCGGCAACTCAGGGCCGTTGTTGCCATCATCAGCGACTGGATCATCAACGCCGCCTCCCTCACCCTGTGAGGTTGCCGGTTCCACCAATACAGTGGTGGTGGCCGTATGGTATAGGCCTTTTTCATCGCCAACTGTTAAGTCAAATGTAAGGGCTGTTGTGCTTCCGGTCACCCCTGGCGCAGTGAAGGTGCATTGGGCCCCGCTGCAGTTGAGATCGACAATCGGGCCACTTGTCTGTTGAAAGTCATATGTCAGCGCATCGCCATCCTGATCGTAGGAATCGGCGCCATTTAAAATGACCAGGCTGCCGGCAGTGACTGTGTGGGTGCCGCCAATCATTGCCACAGGGGATCGGTTTGATAACGCGCGATATTGAACTTCATTGGAGTCGCCGCTTTCAACCAGCCCATCACACGCCCTGACGACAAAAAAGTAGGTTACCTCTTCTGTCAGGCCGTCGATGGTGCAGGTCGTACCAT
>JASFKE010000467.1:0-4188 GCA_050118795.1 Desulfobacteraceae bacterium
CCAGGGTGTTGATATATTTGGTTTAATTTAGTGTGATTTCAACGTATTGCCCCTCATTTTGGAGTATACAGGGAGAACCATGCAGCGGCAATTCTTAATTGAGGGTTTGAAACCTGGCGTGCCATGGCGCCTATTTAAGGGCCCCGGGAAAAAATAATAGCGCCATCTTGTTTGATGTTGGGCTTGGTGTTGGGTCCATCGGCCACCAAACGGCACTCCTGTCTGTCGAGCTTTGAAAAATAGCGGTTAGTTACCGCTGTTTTATCAACTTGACTTTTGGATCTTACCCAATCATACTGTAGATTATAAATCAGATTCATAAAATATTGATCCAATTTATGTTTATAGACAATTTAAATCGCTCTGAAACGGAGTGGAAATGGTTCGATGGTGTCTGTCCGCCGTGGATGAACGGTGTCGCACAATTGCGTTTGTCTGAATGTCAATTGCGACGGTGGCGATTTGATCGAGGGGACCGAAATGAGTTGGGGACCCGGTTATAGGCTTCAAGATAATAAATTTGGCAAGGCTGCATCTATATGACCCCATTATCTGTTGAGAATGTCACCCTCGCTTTTGGCGGTTTGAACGCTCTGTCCGGCGTCAACATGACCATTGAGCCTGGTCTGATCACCTCCATTATCGGTCCAAATGGTGCCGGCAAGACCAGCCTTTTAAACTGCGTCTCCGGTTTTTACCATCCGTCCAAAGGCACGATATCCTATGGCCGGCATCTGCTGAACCATGCGTCACCCCATCTTGTCACCAAACTCAGGATTGCCCGTGCTTTTCAAAACCTGGAGCTGTTCAGCGGCCTGTCGGTTCTGGACAACTTGATGCTGGCCCGCCATACCCACTTGAACTACTCTATTTTCCATGCGCTGGTTTTTTGGGGGAAAACAGCCCGTATCGAGGCGCAAAACCGCGAATATGTCGAGGAGGTCATCGATTTTATGGAGCTGGAGACCTACCGTAAAAGGCCGGTGGGCAGCTTGAGCTACGGCATTCAGAAACGGGTGGAGGTGGCCAGGGCGTTGACCTTGGGGCCGGAGCTGTTGCTCCTGGACGAGCCCATGGCGGGTATGAATATTGAGGAAAAAGAGGACATGGTCCGTTTCATCATCGACATCCAGCAAGAGCGAAAGACCACAGTGGTCCTGGTGGAGCACGATCTGGGGGTGGTGATGGATATTTCCGATCGGATTTATGTTCTGGACTTTGGCGAGGTGATCGGCGCGGGTACGCCTGACGAGGTCGCCACCGATCCCAAGGTGGTCGAGGCCTACATCGGGGAAGATTAGACAAGGGTAACACAAGGGTAAGATGGACGACACAGAGCAACTATTGCTGCAATTGAGCATACCCCAATTGCTTCGCTGGCGGTTTGAGAATACGCCGAAAAAGGTGGCGCTGCGGGAGAAAGAGTTTGGGATCTGGCGGGCCTATACTTATGAGGAGTACTACGCCACGGTGCGCAGCGTCGGCTTGGGACTCGACGCCCTGGGTTTCGGCAAAGATGACAAACTGGCGCTCATCGGCGACAACATTCCCGAAATGCTGTTCACGGCGGTTGGCGCGATGGCGGTCGGCGGCATCGGAGCGGGGATATACCAGACAAGCCTGCCGGACGAAATCGCAGGCATCCTCAACTATCTCGACGTCAGCATGGTCTTTTGCGACGACCAGGAACAGGTCGACAAGCTGCTCGATGTGCGCGATCAGATTCCCAACGTCAAGCGGGTCATTTACGAAGATCCGCGGGGCATGCGCAGCTACAGGTCCGATGATTGGTTTGTAGAGTTCAAGGAGCTTCTGGAGCTGGGAGGCGACTGCCTGGCCAATGGCGGCGCTGAAAAGATCGAGGATCTGATCAACCAGGGCAAGCCGGACGACTGCTGTTTCATGTGCCTGACCTCAGGAACCACCGGTCTGCCCAAAGGCTCCATGATGATGCACCGCAACTACATCAACATGGGCATCCAGATTTCAAAGGTCGACAGGCTGGACGACAGCGACGAGTACCTCTCCTTTTTGCCCTTTGCCTGGATCGGCGAACAGATGAACTCTTTCGGGGTCGCCATGGCCACCGGCATCACCATCAACTTTCCCGAATCGGTGGAGACCAGCATGGAGGATCTCAAAGAGGTCGGCCCCCATTTCATGTTCGGTGCGCCGCGCATCTACGAGACCATCCAGTCTCAGATATGGCTCAAAATTGATGATTCCTATTGGTTGAACCGCAAGCTTTATCACTACTTCATCAAGATCGGCCGAAAGGCCGCCCCTTACCGCATGAGCGGCAAACCCATGCCCCCCATGCTGGCCCTGCAGTCGTGGATCGGCTCGCAGATGATTTTCCGGCCCTTGATCAACCAGCTGGGGCTGTTGCGGCTTCGACGGGCCTACACCGGCGGCGCCGCCCTGGGGCCTGATCTGTTTACTTTCTACCAGGCCATCGGGGTGAACCTGAAACAGATCTACGGTCAGACGGAGATTACCGGCATCGCATACATGCACCTGGACGGCGACATCCGCCCGGATACGGTGGGCAAACCGCTGCCTGAGACGCAGTGCCGGATCAGCGATATCGGCGAGATTCTTTCGAAATCGCCGTCGGTGTGCGCGGGATACTACAAGTTGCCGGACAAGACCGAAGAACTTCTCGAAGAGGGCTGGCTGCACTCCGGTGATGCCGGTTTTCTGGATAAGGACGGCCACCTGGTGGTGATTGATCGCATCTCCGATGTGATGCACACCAAAGAGGGCCATATGTTCAGCCCCATGTTTCTGGAAAACAAGCTCAAGTTCAGCCCCTATGTCAAAGAGGCGGTGATCTTCGGCGACCAGGAAGACTTTGTCTCGGTCTTGATCAACATCGACCCCGTCATTGTGGGAAAATGGGCGGAAGATCGCGGCATCTCATTTACGACTTACATGGATCTGTCTTTGAAGCCCGAGGTGGCCGAGTTGATCCACACCGAGTTGGAAGCGTTTAACCGGACGGTGGAAAAGCCCTATTTCCGGATCCGCCGCTACTCCATTCTTTACAAGCTGCTGGATACGGATGACGGCGAGTTGACCAAAACCGGCAAGATTCGACGCAAGTTTGTGCGCGAAAAGTACAGCCTTTTGTATGAAACGCTGTACGACGAAAAGATCAGTGAAAAGGAGGTCGAGGCTGAATTCACCTACCAGGACGGCCAGACCACCAAAATAAAGACAAACATGCCCTTCTATTCAATGGACTATTGACGATGAGCTATTTCTTTCAACTGGTGGTTTCCGGTATCGTGGTCGGATCGATCTATGCGCTGTCGGCGTTGGGGTTTGTCCTGATCTACAAAAGCAGCCGTGTTCTGAACATCGCCCATGGGCAGATCATCGCCGGCGGCGCCTTTATCGCATATGCGCTGACAGCCTGGATGGGACTGCCGATCTACATTTCATTTCTGGTGAGCATGGTGATCACCTTTTTCCTGGCCATGAGCGTGGAGCGCATCTTTTTGCGCCGGCTGATCGGCGAGCCGATTATTTCGGTGATCATGGTCACCATCGGTTTGATGTCGATTCTGGACGGTATCATCTACCTGACGCCATTTGGATCGGAAAACTACTCATTCCCGTCGTTTTTGCCGGAGACGCCTGTGAGCTTCGGCGGGGTGTCGGTCTCCTGGATTCAGTTGCTGGGCGTGATCATAACAGTGGTCCTGATCGGCGGGTTTACCTGGTTTTTCAAACGTTCCACCCTGGGGGTCAGTATGCGGGCCGTCTCCGACGACCAGCTGGCCTCCATGTCCGTGGGCATCTCCGTGCCCAAGGTGTTTGGATTGGCCTGGGCCATGGCAGGGCTGACGGCCGCGGCCTCCGGCGTTATCATCGGCAATATCACCGGATTGAATTTCGACACCCTGCATGCCTTCGGCATCGTCGTGTTTCCGGTGGTCATATTGGGCGGGCTGGACTCCATTGTCGGCGCCGTGGTGGCCGGGATCATCATGGGGCTGATCCAGCAGTTCGCCGCCGGTTATCTGGACGGTCACTGGGGATTGTTCGGTACAGCGGATCTGCTGCCCTATATCATTTTGTTGGTTATTTTACTGTTCAAACCCCATGGGCTCTTTGGCATTCACGAAATCGAACGGGTGTAACTTATGTCGGAAAACCGGTGGTTGGCCACAGGTAACTTTT